>JANMYN010000567.1:0-2189 GCA_031382195.1 Betaproteobacteria bacterium | reverse complement strand
GGATTGACGATGGCACTCGACGACAGCGTTGTCAGCACGTTGCTGGCGACGTCGCGCTGCGTGAGTCCGAGGCGCGCGGCGCGCACGCGATCGACCTCCACGCGCAATGCCGGATAGTTCAACACCTGCATCTGGCGCACGTCGACCGCGCCCGGCGTCTCTTCTATGATCTTGCGTATCCGCGCGGCGTAGCCCTGGGCGCGCTCGAAGTTCGCATCCTGGATCTGCACGTCGATCGGTGCCGGCAGTCCGAAGTTCAGCACCTGAGTGACGATGTCGGCATTCTGGAAATACATGGTCGAACCCGGGAACTTCGGCGGCAGCTTGTCTCTGAGTACGCGCATCCAGTGAGCGGAAGGTTTGTGCGAGTGATTCAGCGAAATCAGGATGTCGGCATCCATGCCGCTGATGTTGTCGGTGGGTACGAAGGCAAGGTTGAAGAACAGCGGCACCCCGAGCATATCGTTGATTGTCGAAATCTCCGCAGCCGGGATGACTTTGCGGATTTCGTCCTCGACGGCCAGCACCAGCTTCTCGGTTTCTTCGATTCGCATCCCCATCGGCGCGCGGAAGTGGAGCTTCATGATGCCAACGTCGGCCGCCGGGAAGAAATCGGTGCCGACCACCCGGCCCAGAAAGACACTCACTCCACCCATCAAAATCAGGCAGACCAGGACGAACGGGCGATGGCGCATGATCACCGTCAGCACCGTACCATAGGTGATTTGCAACCATTCGAGGGAGTTTTCGCGTGCGCGATTGAAACGAGCACCGATGCCGCTGCCGTTGCCGTCATCGTGGTGTTCGCCGGCAAGCAGCTGCCGGGACAGCATGGGCACCAGCGTGAACGACAGGATGTACGAAGCCAGCAGCGAGAACACCACCGACAGCGCAAGCGGGACGAACAGAAACTTCGATACGCCGTATAGGAACGCAACCGGAATGAACACGATGCAGATCGCCAGCGTGGCCATCGTGCGCGGCAGCGCGACTTCACGCGAGCCATCGAGAATGGCGACCGTGAGCGGCTGCCCCATCGCTCGGTGGCGATGGATGTTTTCAACAGCTACGGTCGCGTCATCGACCAGGATACCGGTGGCGAGCGACAGGCCGGCCAGCGTCATCAGGTTGATGGTGTTGCCGGTGAAATAGAGTCCGAGTATTCCGGCTGCCATCGCGCACGGGATTGAAGTGATGACGACGATGGTGTTGCGCCATGACCCGAGGAACAGCAGCACCATGAGCGACACCAGCAGCGATGCAATTACCGCTTCCGCGGCGACGTTCTTGATTGCGGCGCGCACGTAGACCGACTGATCGAAATCAAGTTTGATTTCGATGCCTTCCGGTGCCGCCTTCTGGATTTCTGGCAGCATGTTGCGCGTAGCTTCGACCACCGCGAGCGACGACGCTTCGGAATGCTTGAGGATGGTCAGGTAGGTCGCGCGGCGGCCATCGACGTGGACTATGTTGTTTTGCACCGCGAAGCCGTCGGCGACCTTGGCGACATCTCCAAGCAGCACCGGTACGCCGTTCGACACCCGCAGCGGCATCTGGTTGAACTGGTCCACCGTTGGTGGACTGGAGTTCATCAACACGTTGTATTCCGTGGATCCGATGCGCGCCGTGCCCGCCGGCACCAGGACGTTCGAACTCTGCAAGGCGTTGACGACGTCATTCGGCGAGACGCCCTTGGCCGTCATCAATTGCGGATTCAGATCCACCATGATCTGGCGCAGCCGGCCACCGAACGGAGCCGGCACAGTCAGACCGGGAATGGTGAACAGCTTCACGCGCACGAAGTTGAACGCGTGGTCGAAAATACGCCCCTCGGGAACGGTCTTGCTCGACAACACCATTTGCACGATGGGCACGGTGGCCGGGTCGTACTGGATGATTAGCGGCGGCGTGATGCCCGGCGGCAAAATGCGCAGGATGGTGCCGTTGACGGCATTGATCTGCGCAATCGAGGCGCCGAGGTCGGTGCCCTGATGGAAATACACCTTGACCAGGCCGATGCCGGGGATGCAATTGGATTCGATGCGCTCGATGCCGTTGACCGTCGTGGAGTAGGCTCGCTCGCTGATGATGATGACGCGGCGCTCCATTTCCTCGGCCGACAGACCGGGGTAGTTCCAGCCGACGAAAACAACCGGAATATCGATCTTCGGGAAAAAATCGACCACCAT
>JANMYN010000416.1:0-3594 GCA_031382195.1 Betaproteobacteria bacterium | reverse complement strand
AAAGGCTTCATGGGCCTGGCCGATGTGCCGCTGGACATTTTCAACATGTCCACGCCGATCCTGATTCTCGCGGTGGGTGCCGGGCACGCGGTGCAGATGCTCAAGCGCTATTACGAGGAGTATCACCGCCTCAACCCGGGAGCCGCGCTCGACAAACCTGCGGCGCGGGCAGCCAGCCGCCAAGCGGTGATCGACTCGATAGTCAAGATCGGCCCGGTGATGATACTGGCCGGCACGGTGGCGGTATGCGGATTCTTGTCGCTGATGATTTTCGACATCATCTCCATCCGCGTCTTCGGTTTCTTCTCCGGTGTGGGCATCCTGTGCGTGCTGGTCGTCGAAATGACGCTGATTCCGGCGCTGCGGAGCATTCTTCCCGCGCCCGGGAAGCATGAGGCGCGCATGGAGCGGGAGGAGCGTTTCTGGGACCGGCTTACTTCTTTCTACGCACGCGCCATCGTCGGCCCGAACCGCAACCGCATTTTCATCATCACCGGAATCGTGATGGCGGTTTCCTTCTTCGGCATGAGCCGGCTGTACGTGGAAAGTTCGTTGAAGAAGTACTTCGACCCCGATCTGCAGGTACTCAAGGAAGACGCGAAACTCAATCAGCGCATGGCGGGCACCAATAACATCTACATTCTGATCGAGGGCGACAAGCCCGACGCGATCAAGAACCCCGCGGTGCTCAAGGCAATGGATGAATTGCAGGCCTTCATTCTCCAGCAGCCGCATATCGGCAAAGTCATGTCGCTTGCGGAGTTTATCAAGCGCATGAACCAGGCGATGAACGGCAATGATCCGGCCTACTTCAGGATCCCGGACAAGCAAGAGACGATTGCCGAATACCTGTTGCTCTACTCCATGTCAGGCGAGCCGGGCGATTTCGACACCTATGTGGATTACGACTATCAGCTCGCCAACATGGTGGTGTTCTCGCACAGCGACAGCACGGTGCACATGATGGAAATGTGGAAGAAGGTCCAGGCGTTCGCGAAGGAGAAGTTTCCGCCAAACATCAAGGTCAACGTCGGCGGCAGCGTTGCGCAGTCGGCTGCCATCACCGAGGTGATCGTCAAGGACAAGATCCTCAACGTGATCCAGATCGCGGGCGTGGTTTTCCTGATTTCCGCGCTGGTGTTCCGTTCGCTGGCGGCCGGGCTGCTGGTCATCACGCCGCTGCTGTTGTCGGTGCTCGTCAACATGGGACTGCTGGGCCTTCTCGGCCTCAGGCTGAACATCCCGGTTGCGCTCACCTCGGCCCTGGCCATCGGAATCGGCGCGGACTACGCGATCTATATGCTGTTCCGCCTGCGCGAGGAAATTGCCAAAGGCACCGAAGAAAAGGAAGCCTTCCACCGCGTGCTGACCAGCGCCGGCAAGGCCTGCCTGTTCGTGGCTTCCGCGGTCGCGGGCGGCTATGCGGTTCAGGCGTTTTCGCGCGGCTACTATCCGCACACCTGGAATGCCATTCTCATCGGCACCGCGATGCTGGTCAGCGTCACCGCCGCGCTGACCGTGATGCCCGCCCTGGTATTCAAGTTCAGACCCAAGTTCATTTTCAATGGAGCCAGCATGAAGCCTTCCTACGCCCCGGCCGCCCTGGCGCTCGCCGGACTCGCCGTCCTGTTCGCTGCCATGCCGCAGGAGGCCCATGCGCTGTCGCCGCTGGAGATCATGGAGAAGAATTTCATCGTCAACAAGTATTCGGATTCAGTCTCCCAGAACACGATGACGCTGACCAACAAGCAAGGCAAGCAGCGCATACGCAAGACCTTCGGCACCTCGAAATTGCAGGGCAACGGCATCGATAACATGCGCATGACCCGCTTTCTCGAACCCACCGACGTGAAAGGCACGGTGTCGCTTCTGATCGAGCATTCCGAAAAGGACGACGATATCTGGATCTACCTGCCCAGCACCAAGAAGGTCCGCCGCCTGGTTTCCAGCAACAAGAAGGACAGCTTCGTCGGTACGGATTTCTCCTACGGCGATGTCATCGGCCACAAGCCCAAGGAGTGGAATCACACGCTGGTCAAGGAAGAGGAAGTCGACGGCAAGCCCTGCTACGTGATCGAGTCCACGCCGAAGGATGCCACCGTCAAGTCCAACACCGGCTATTCCAAGCGGCTCAACTGGATTCAGAAGGACACTTTCGTCACCCTCAAGGCCGTCATTCACGACGAGGCCGGCGAACTGCTGAAGGAAATGCGGTTCTCCAACTACAAGATCGCCGATGCCGCCAAACAGCGCTACCAGGCATTTCTGCTGGAGGCCAAGAATGTGCAGACTGAACACTCGACTGAAATACGGATCGACGAATCCAAGTCCAATGTCGGCGTCAAGGACGACTACTTCACGACCCGCTACATGGAACAGCAGTGACCGGCCCGCGGTCTTATTCGGTCCGGCCCGTGGGCCGGGCGCTGTGCCTGACGATTCTGCTTTGCACCTCCCAGGCCTCGATTGTCGCGGTGGCCGCGGATGAGGACGAACCGCCGCTTGCCCCGCCTGAAGCCGGCACCGCATCGGACAACAAGGATGGCGGCCTGCGCAACGCCATGGCGCACGCCGGCATCACCGGATCGTTGCGCGCGGGATTCTGGTCTTCCAATCGCCGGCTCGACGACGAGCGCGACATCGGGGTTGCATCAGCCTGGCTGAAACTGGACAAGAAACTCGAATCCGGTATCGGGCTGTATGCCGAAGGTTACCTAGCCAACGAAGATGTATTTGGCGACCAGCGCGACGAGAGCCGCTTGCGCGAAGCCTACTTCGAAGGCCGCAAAGGGAAATTCGATTACCGGATTGGCAAGCAGACCATCGCCTGGGGACGCACCGACCGGTTCAATCCCACCGACAACCTGACGCCACGGGACGCCACGCTGCTTGCGGCCGACATCGACGAGGACCGCTTCGGCTCGCTGGCCGCCAAGGCTTCATGGAATTTCGACCTCAACACCAGCCTCACCGGCGTCTGGATTGCGCAATTCCGGCCCAACGTGATCGGGCTACCCACTCGTCCCGGCGTGGTGTTCCAGGAAAACATACCCGACAGCAGCCGGCAGTGGGCGCTCAAATTGGACCAGTCCGGCAAAGCGGTGGACTGGTCGGTCTCGTGGTTCGACGGCTTCGACCTGAGCGCGGATATTTCACCTGGACCGATGACGCCCGCAGGGCAGGTGGTCAACCTCGACCACCACCGCATCCGCGTGCTCGGTGCGGACGCGGCGACCACCCGCGGCTCGTACCGCTTCGCGGTGGAAGGCGCTTACGCGCAAACCGCGGACCCGGAAGGCGTGGATCCTGGAATCAAGAATCCGTTCTTCTACGGTGTGTTCGGCGTCGAACGAGATTTCCCGGACAATCTGATCGTAATCGTGCAGGCCTTTACCCGCGAGGTCATGCATTACAGCAATCCCGAAAATAGCGCCAACCCGGCGCTGCGCGCTGTCGCCGTGCAACAAGCGGTTGCCAGTTCGCAGTACGACCGCTCTCAGCAGGGAGTGACCCTGCGCATCGACAAGAAGTGGCTCAACGAGACGCTCGAGGCCGAGTTGGCCGGATTGGCGCTTTTCAACCGCGACGGCTATT
>JANMYN010000402.1:0-5877 GCA_031382195.1 Betaproteobacteria bacterium | reverse complement strand
GACAAAAAGCGACGCGGGTGAATTAACGGGGAAATAATTCGGTATGTTCTTCCGCGCGCAACCAGGTAACCGGGCAACGTTTACTCGGCGGCCCACTCGCTGCATCGTATGGCGAATTCCCATATCTCTTTGAGCTTCCTTTGCGTACCCCAAGGGGGTATTGAAATGAATCCTTTCTTGCTTGTCCTAAAAAGTTACTCCACGCTATCGCGAGGGTATCTGCGCCCTTAAGGTGAAACACTCAAGGGAACACTTGGAGCTGAAGCTGCTGCGTCAACGCTGTTAACGCCGGCCAAGGGGCGGCTGTTGTGATTCGAAAAGTCAGAGCGGCTTACTCGGATCAATCAGCGTGCGCCACATGTGCGCGGTCGCGCTGCTGTCGTTGCCCAAGCCTTCCTTCGGCTGGCGGAAGTGGCGACCGACGATGTCCGTGAACGGTTCCAGCGACCACGACGCGGCCTTGTCGAAGCTGTAGTCATCGAACAGCGTGATGTTGCGGGCGTGCATGTACCAGCGGTGATTGCGCGCGTACTCGTGCGCCGCGGCGATGTATTCCGGCGGCTGGTAGCCCTCGCCGAACATCTTGACGTACATCTGCGGATATTCGTAGCCGACCGACTCGTCCGGGTAGTAGCGCAGCGCCTGGTGGTAGCGGATTGCCCAGGATACTTTCTCCGACACGTAGGGCTCGACCAGTTGCGCCCCCCACCAGCCGTGATCGGGCCGTACGACGGCGAGGCCGACATCATGCAGCAGGCAGGCGAGCACTATCTCCTCGTCCATTCCGGCTTTCAACGCATTCGACGCACACTGGATGCAGTGCGGCGCCGCGGCAATCGGCAGGCCGAACTTAGGCGTGTTCAACCGCAGATTGAAAATGTCGAACAGCGTCGGTTGCGCCGGCATCTGCGCCGACGGCTCAGGCGGGCGGGTGCGCGCGAACGCAGTTCCGATTTCCTGCAAGGTTTCCTGTCTTTCGTCATTCATGGCCATTCCTGTCTCTGTCTGACCACTCCGTCCGCCAGTGCGTTGCGTTCAGAAGCAGGCCCGCACCACGCCGCCGTCCACGCGCAACGCTGCACCGTTGGTGGCCGACGAGAGTGGACTGCAAACGTAGGCTACCATGGTCGCTACTTCTTCCACCGTGGCATAGCGCTTGAGCAGCGAGCTCGGCCGGACCTTTTCGAAGAACTCCTTTTCGAATTCCGAAAACGGCTTGCCCGCCGAGCGCTTCGCAATGCCGGCCTTGTTGCCGTCGGAGAGCGTCGGTCCGGGTAGCACGGCGTTCACCGTGACGTTGGTGCCGACGCAGGTCTCGGCAAGGCCGCGCGAGATCGCCAGTTGCGCGGTCTTGGTCATGCCGTAGTGGATCATGTTGTCCGGAATCTGGATGCCGCTCTCGCTGCTGATGAACACGATGCGGCCCCAGTTGCGCTGCTTCATGCCCGCGAGATAAGCTCGTGACAGCCGCACGCCGCTCATCACGTTGATGTCGAAAAACCGTTGCCATTCCGCGTCGTCGATTTCCTCGAACGCCTTGCGCTCGAAAATGCCGAGATTGTTGACGAGAATATCCACTGCTGGAAAGCGCCGGACCAGTTCGGCGGTCGGACCGGCGGCGGACAGGTCGCCGGCGAATCCGTCCAGTTTCGCCTTCGGTGTGGCAGCACGGATGCGATCGAGCGCATCCTTGACCGCGGCCTCAGTGCGGCCGTTGATGATCACCCGTGCGCCTTCTGTAGCCAGTAGCGCCGCGATCGCAAAGCCGATGCCCTTGGTCGAACCTGAGATCAGCGCCGCTTTGTCCTGTAATTTGAGATCCATGCCGTCTGTTATTCCGGTTCATTTCTTCAGATGCTGGTCGAACCATTCGATCGCCAGCCTGGTGGCCTGCTCGCGCGCCTCGCCATAGATGCCGTAGTGCGCAATATTCGGGATCACAACGTATTTCTTCGGATCCGCCGCGCGCTCGTAGGCGAGTTGCGCATGCTGGCGGTTGTCGAACAACTCCTCGTGTTCGGCGGCGATGAACAACATCGCACAATCCTTTGCCCTCGCAACGTCGTCTATCGGCGCGTAAAGCAGAAATTTTTCTCGAATGGGTGCACCGGACAGATTGCCGATTTCGCGTAATCCCGGAGGTGGAAAGCCGAGTTCGCCGCGCGCACGCCGCGTTGCCTCGCGGTAACTTTGTCCCAGCACGCCGGCTGGAGTGGAGATGACGGGTTGCCCCATATAGCCGACCTGGCTGACCAGTGCGCGCACGCGTGGATCGCGCGCGGCCACGTAGACGATCAGCCCGCCGGAAAAACTGGTGCCCCACAATCCCAGGCGGCTGTTGTCGACCAACGGCTCGCCCATGGCCCAGTGGATGACGTTCTGAATGTCCATCGCCTGGTCGAGCGGATCCACCATTTCTCGCAGTTCCCGAATTTCTCCCTTGATGCGTCCGTCGGCGTTTTCCTCCGTGGTCGCCGGCGTGATCTGGATCACTCGCCCATGACTTTCACCCCAGCCGCGGTAGTCGAAGGCGATGACCAGGTAGCCGGCTTGCGCAAAATCCGTGGCCTGGGGGCGTAACATTGCCGCCGTGCCTCCCCATCCGTGCGACATGACGATCGTCGGCAGCGGGGGTGAGGCGGACGCCGGAGTGTAGACCTGCGCGTGCAGGCGCGCGCCATCGCTCATGATGACGGCGCTGCGTTCGTTGAAGTCGGCGGCATGCGCAAAAAATGGCAGGACGGCGATCAACGCGCTGCCGAAAAGACCGAGCAAGAGTTTCCTGGGTGTCATAGGGGGTCAATCGGGAATATTCGGATGTTCGTGCCTTCGCACCATCCGGTATCAGGGATTGCGTTAACGTCCAAGCCCACGGATGGCGCGGCTTCCGCTCGGATGACCGGGCATTCGATTCAGTCGATATCGGTCGAGTCGTCAGACCAGCGGCGCAAAGGCCCGGCGTAACCGTCTTCCGACATTTCGTCGCCGGACTCGTCTTGATCCCCGTCGAATTTTTCCATTTCCTTGAGCAGCGACTGCAGACGCTTTTCGGCCACGGTCTCCCGATCCGGCAGGCCTGAAATCTTTTCGACGATGGTTGCCGCGCCGGAATAGTCCTTCTTGGTCTTGATCGGGCGTACCACCCCGTTTGGTTTGTTGATGCGGCCTCGTGTCATGCTTGCCCCCTCTGCCCAATACACGCCGTCGCTGGTGGCGTAAGACGAATTCTGCTCTGGCCACGGCCCGCGTGCTTGCCGGAATCCGGCGCGGTCCTGACCAGACCGCGGTCCGTCTGCTTGCATCGGTTCCAATCGTACACGCTCTTTGTCATCGGCGATCACCGAGCATTGTGCGCTAGTGTACCGCAGGGAATTGCTCCGTATATCGCGGCGGGCAACAGTGCAACGAAAGACGGCCATCCTGATCGCCCCGGCAACAGGTGCGCTTGCACGGGCAAGCACAACGTCCCCGGGGCGCCGAATTGTCCTGCGCTACCGGATCAGTTCGCGCGAGGGTCCCGCCGCAGATCCGCGGCGTGCGTTTCAGCGCCGGCGTGCGCGGCGTTGGCGCGGTCTTCATCATCGGCATTGCGGAACCGGAACCAGCCGACGTTCATTTCTTCCCAGGTCTGATCGCCCCAACGCACGACCTTGTTCGGATCGGGATTGGCGGGATTCTGTGCTGAATTGTCCCAGGTCATGTCCATCACCACGCGAGTGCCCGCCGGGAGCAGTTTCGGCGGATCCAATACGTAGAGCGGCTGCCAGTTGAAATCGTATTTCGGCACGGACAGCAGGATCTCCCCGTGGCCATCGGGATAGTGCGCCGTGAATTTCGCGGCGCGTCCGCGCAGATGCGCGTGCGGCAACAGGCTATAGAGCATGACGTCCCGGTCGAAGACGTGATCGAGCGATTCAGAATACGATTTGGTATTGGCCGGAATCGCGAGCGACGCGTTAAAGATGATTTCCATCTGCATCGAATGCTTTGGCGGTTTTTCGTAAAGGTACACCCCCAGGCGGGTTACGTCGGTCGTTGCCTTGCCGTTGGGCGTGTAGTGCATCTGGAAGCGAAAGCCCGCTTCCTTGCGCAGAAGTATTCCCGAGTCCGCAGGATAGGGCGCGGCGTTTTTGCCTGGCGCATAGCCGCCCAATTCACCAATCTGGCCGCGGATCGCACGCCGATCGCCGTTTCCCGGATCATCGATGCCCGCAAGCACATGATGGACGACTGCACGATTGCCAGGCAAGATCTCGATCGCTCGAATCCAGGCGTCGCGTCCCAGCGGATTGGCGGCGCGTGGATACTGATAGCTGATTACACCCGTGGCGGGCACCTCATAAGCCGGAACTTCGACGATCAGATCCGGCTTGCCTAATGTCCATTCGGACCAGGATTTGCCCAGCGTAGAAAGCGGGTCAGGACCGCTGCCGCGTGGCGCGCCGGCCTCGATCCAGTGAACCAGGTCCTTGGTGTCTTCGATTGTCATCGAGCGATCACCGACGAAGCTGCCATAGTGCGGATCGGCGTGCCAGGGGGGCATGCGTTTGGTGCGGACGACTTCGCGGATCATCGGCCCAAACCCGCGCACGATGTCGTAGCCCGTCATGGCCCAGGGCCCGACTCCACCCTCGCGATGGCATGCGACGCACTTATCGACGAGCAGCGGCGCGATCCGTTCTGCGTAGGAAATCCGTGCGTGCGCGTCACGGCGCTCCCGCTCCGGGAAATTGACCAGGCAGCCCAGCGTTTGCGCCTTTGCTACCGTAACCGACTTTCCTGCGAGCGTGGCATCCAGCGCATCCGTCAGAAACTGATTGCGTGCAACCGGCCTTTGCGTTCCATAGGAGAGGCGATCGTCCATCGGCCCGCGATATACCAGTCGCCAGGTTTTCGGATCGACGACGAAAACGTCGGCAGTGCGTTCAACGCCCAGCGCTTCGCCGATGAGCTGCGTTTCATCGATGAGGATCGGCAGGTCGTTGCCGAAAGCGGCCGACTCCGCAGCAACGGCGTCGCGAGCGTCCTGCAGGTTGGAATCGATCAACAGAAACTCGACGCCCTTCGGCTTGTACTCATCGCGGATTTGCCTGAACTGCGGCAGGCTCTTCTGCACGATGCCGCAGCCGTTGCCGTAGGTCATCAGTACCACGGCCTTGGCATCGGACAGGTAGTACAGTTCGTGCGATGCCCCGGTATGATCCAGCAGGCGGAAGTTGTCGACGCGATCGCCCGGGTCGAGGGCCAGCGTGCCGCCGGCGAACAAGATACCTGCGATGATTCCGAGCACACGAATTACAGTTTTCATCCCGCCTCCTCGCGGACCATTGCGCTGAAAAACCATCTTACCGGCATCGGCGCCGCCTTCCAACGCGGCGAATTGCGTCTCAGGCTTACGGCGACGGTCGCGCCGGCACGTAGATGGCCAGGCCGCGCGCGGTCTTATTGTCGCTTGCCGTGAATATACCGGTGCCGATCGATGCGCCGCCGCCGACCCCGACGCTGGTGCCTATGCCGGTGCTGATTCCGCCGCCGGACTCGGATCCCGTGCCTTGCAGCAGCACGCCGTTGGCGCCAAGCGACGCCGCTTCCCGTCTGAGCCGTTCCATGACCGCGTCCATTTTCCGCTGATCGCCGAACGAGAACGACCAGCGGCTCGTGGCATCGATGACTGCGATTTTCTCGTAGTCCGGCGGAGCAGTTGAATAGATCTTGACCAGCGATGGATCAATCGGCGTTTGCGTTTTACCGGTGATGACATGCGATGTAGTCGCACAAGCAGCGAGCAGGAAAACCCAACACACAAGCGCGGGCAACGGGGCGGGTTTCATATCGCTCGAGGCAAATCCGGTTCGCGCAGCTGCGAACTAATGCCTG
>JANMYN010000357.1:0-4007 GCA_031382195.1 Betaproteobacteria bacterium | reverse complement strand
CAAGCGTCAACATATGTGCTGCCGCCGCTTCGCCTAAACTTCTAATGAGCTTGCGCAGCGGGTTGCTCGTCGCACTGCGTTCATCGCGCAGGGTGATGACCAGAAGCAGCGGCAGATCCTGCAAGCGCCGCCCAAGAAAGTGAAGCAACTCGAGCGAACCCTGATCCGCCGCGTGGCAGTTCTCTACCACCACGACCAAAGGGCTTAACAGAGCCCGATGCCGTAGAAACGCGACGATGCCCGCAAACAAATAGTTCTGCGCCGCGCGCGGGTCAGAATTGGGGACAGGTTGCCCGTTCAGCGCCTGGCCAGGCAGGGCCGAGGCTATTTCCGCGGGTATCAGTTCCTGGCCCGCGGGGCTATCGTGCAGCGCCGCTTGGATGATTTCGATGAATGGGCTGTAGGCGATCGCCCCTTCCATTTCATAAGACGAACCCACGAGCGCGCGAATTCCACGCTGCTCTGCGCGAGCAATCAGCTCGCGAACCAACCGGGTTTTACCGATACCGGGTGGTCCCTCGATGAACAACGCGTTGCCTCGCCTGGCAAGCAGCTGATCCAGGCAATCGGCGATGACTTGACACTCGGCCTCGCGATTCACCAAGGGCGCCATTTGGATCGGTACGCGCAATATTGTCCGCTCCACCGCGGTCTCACTGCCGGACCCCTGCCGGTCGATCCTGTCGTACAACGCGCGGGTCTCTGGTGACGGCGCCACACCCAGCTCGTCCGCCAGAACATCGAGGCAAATACCGTACTGCTTCAGCGCCCGGTCACGTTGTCCTTGTTGTGCAAAGATTGCCATTACCCCCCGATGCGCGAGCTCAAGCGTGGCGTCCTTATCCAGCGCCGCTCGGTAGGTCTGCGCGGCGGCGGCCAGGTCGCCGCGCTGTTGATAACCCTGGGCTAGCGCCAACAAGACATCAATGCAGATCTGCCGAAGATGATCACGCGGGGCCATTGCCCACGGCGCATACAGATCCATCGGTAGAAGATCACCGGTGTATAGCGCGGCAGCCCGCTCCAGCTCGTTGATCTGCCTGGAGGCCAATGCGTTACGCGCCGCCTGCTGAAACGCATTGACGTCCGTGACCACTCCACCAGGCGGCGCGAGTTTCACAACGTTCTTGGCCGTGACGATCCACTCGCTGGTATCGGATGCTTGCTCGCCTGCGGCAAAGGCTTTGCGCAATTGGTGGAGTGCCTTATACAACTGTGCGGCGGAGTTGGAGCTATCCAAATCCGGCCACAGCAGCTCCATTGCCTGATCGCGCCCCAGTTGATGATCAGGTTCGAGCGCCAATAACTTCAGCAGGGCCGGCGCCTTGCGGCCCGGAATGTCGCCGCTATCGATCCTCGTTTCGGAAACGCGGACTCGGAATCGGCCTAGAAGGAAAATCTCAAGCGTTTTCGCGTTCATCAACCGGGGCGAAAATAACATGGTGGAAGAACTGCCAGTAGGGAATCATAATCGATCGTGGTGCAATGCGGCCGTGTATCGGCGAGGTGCGGCGAGGGAGCGTGCCTGATATGTGTGCATAGGTCGAACTCGATCAAAGTGGCTTACTCCAATAAACGCAGCCCACCTGAGTTGGCAGCCTTCTTGTCGAGCGTAACCGTTTCGGCTTCGTGGTTCGTTTGGCCGAGCAGGCAGCCGGCGAAGGCGGCACCTCCCGATCGGTAAAGCCGTAACGCCGCCCAGGCGGGCTGAGCATTAGTGGTCTGGAATTGTTGAGTGCGGATAATGCGTTCAAGGACGTTCGCCATGTCTTCCGTGGAACGGCCATAAGCGCCTTACAGCAGACCAACGGTTTCACACATCCGGATGCTGGCGGGATTTGTTTCCGCTCAGCGGGTAACATCAAACTCGGAAAGCATCGAACCGGAAAATGTCCCGGAGCGGCAATCGAAGAATTCATTCAATTCCGAAGGTTTATATGATGAACAGATTGAACGGATGCAGTGCTCTTGTGACCGGCGCGGGTCGCGGAATTGGCGCGGCGATCGCATTGCGCTATGCGCGGGAAGGGGCCACGGTTGTCGTGGCAGACCTGGATGAGTCGAACGCCCGCGCCGTGGCAGACCAGGTGCGCTCGCTGGGCGTCGCGGCCGAAGCTTTTGCTGTGGATGTCCGCGACCCGTCGCAGACCGTGACCATGATTGCGCGTGTGGTGGACCGTTTCGGGCGGCTCGATGTGCTTGTAAACAACGCGGGGGTCATTCGAGTCCGCTCGCTGCTGAATACCACGCCGGAGGACTGGGACTTCATCCAGTCGGTCAACGCCCGCGGGCTGTTTTTCGCGCTGCAGGCCGGCGCGCGGCAGATGCTGAAGCAACCGCCGCTTGCCGAGGGCCGCCCCTGCGGGAAGATCATCAACAGTGCCTCGATCGCGGGCCGGGGAGGCCGCGCGATGCTGGGTGCCTATGCGGCGAGCAAGGCGACAGCAATCAATATCACCCAGACGGCGGCACTGGAGTTCGCACCGCAATTGACGGTCAACAGCATCTGTCCCGGCGCGGTCGGCACCGACATGTGGAAGCAGATCGACCGCGAGTGGAGCGAGCATGAGCAGCGCCCGCCCGGCTCGGTGTGGCAGGACCGCATTCGCGGTATTCCGATGAAACGCCCCGAAACCCCGGAAGACCTCACCGGCATGGCCGTGTTCCTGGCCAGCGCCGATGCTGACTACATCACGGGGCAGTCGTATAACGTGGATGGCGGATTGGTGATGGGCTGATCGCGGAGGATTGCCCGAAATACTCCTTCGCGTGCGTCGTAACTATCGGCGAATGCCCGACACGATCCGGCGGCACGGGATGCCTCAAAGTCGGGATAACCCAACCGGCCTAACGCCAACAGGACTTTTCCCCAAGACCTCGGTAAGACCTCGGGGTCAGACTCGAATTTATTGATCCGAAGTCCACGGCTTCGAAAGGTCGAGCAAGCCCGGCGGGGTGGATCGGGCAGCCCCTACGCGTGATGATGTGCCACTGGGCCACCGCCGACTTCTATCAGAAGGGCCTGCTGCTCACCGTGAGCTGGCAAGTCGAGCTTGGCATATTGGAAGCGGATTCGCGCTTACGCCAATAAACGCAACCCGCCTGCCTTTGCGGCCTTCCTGTCGAGGGTAACCGTTTCAGTGCATCCGGCTTCAAGGTTCGTCTGGCCGAGCAGGCAGTCGGCGAAGTCGGCGCCTCCCGAACGGTACATTCGCAACGCAGTCCAGGTGGACTGAACATTCTCAATCTGAAACTGTTGAGTGCGGATAACGCGTTCGAGTACGCCCGCGATATCCTCCCGCGAATAGCCGTAAGCACTTTCGAGCACCCACACCGTTTCGCATAGGACGATGCGATTGATAAAACCGGGGTTCTCACGCGAGCATTCCGAAGCGATGAAGCGGCCCGCCAGCCGCGCCTGTGCCGCTTCATCCTGGACGAGGTGGCGAATGAGGACGTTGGTGTCCAGGCCTTTCACCGCCGGCCTCCACGCTTGCGAATCGCCGCCTTCATTTCGTCGAGCGAAACCGGGCGTTTCGGGCGCGGCAGCGCACCCGCGAGGTCGGCCGCATCGAATGACGCCGAGACGAGCACGACCCGACCGTCCGGCTCGATGACAAACTCGATGCGGTCGCCTGGACGCAAATGCAGGTGGTCCCGGATATCTTTCGGTACGGTCGTCTGGCCCTTGCTGGTGAGCGTGGCGGTGGTCATTGGCGTTCCTTACAATTAATAGTTTCCCTTACTTTAGCGTAAGGAGTTGCTGTGCGCAATCGTCCGGCCGGCCAGGATGCAACGCGGTTTTTCGTGGAAAGCGCAGCGACGACCACTGTCTTGCGACGGCATCGATCCAACCCGGCGAACGCCGGCAGAGATTTTTCTCTTCTCAGCGGGTAAGATCGAACGCCGAAAGGATGGGACCGTAAGAAGTCCCGAAGAAACCAATTGGAAAAGTCCTTCAAGAAAGAAATCGAACTGCTGAGTTTGGGCAACGGCGAAACCTTCCA
>JANMYN010000339.1:0-3777 GCA_031382195.1 Betaproteobacteria bacterium | reverse complement strand
CAGCAACTGACATTCGGTATGTGCGACCGCCGTCGCGGCGCGTGAGGCGTGATCGACCAGCGCCATCTCGCCGAAGGTGCCACCGGGGCCGACCCGTTCGACGACGGCCGCCTTGATTGACACGGAGACGCGGCCGCGGATGACGATGTACATCGAGACGCCGGCGTCGCCTTCCTTCATGATGATCCGTCCCGCTGGAAAGGTCTGCGGCGGCCGCGCCCTGAAGGCTGCGACCAGCTCCTCCATCATGTTCTGGTCAAAGACCCTCAAGTCATCCCGGTCGCCGAAGCTCGGCAGGCTCGCGGTCTGCTTCATCAGCGCCAGCGTCAGGCGCAGCCGGTTGTTCATGATGTTCATCAGCATGAGCGCGAATTCCGGCGTGGCCTGCAGGGCTTGCTGGAACTGCCTGGCGTCGAGCACCAATGCCTGGCAGAACTTGCGGGCCATGGCGGAGGCCGCGCGCGGTTGCTGCGTAATGACCGCTATCTCGCCGAAAATTTCCCCCGCCTTGACGATATCGAGCGTTTTCTTATTGCGCACCAGGCTGACTTCGCCTTCGATGAGCAGGTACATCTTGTCGCTGGTCTGGCCCTCGACGAAAAAACTTTCCATTTCCGCGAAATTTCGCGTTTCGCCGAAGGATTCGAAACATTTGCGGGCGACCGCCGGGTCGTAAGCTTCGTCCTGCGCGGCGGGCTGGGTGAAATCGAGTTCCATGACTCTAGGGGTGAGGGTCGAGGGGCGAGGGGCGAGGGAAAGTCAAAAACAATTCAATTCTAGACGAACTTAACAGATGCAAAAAATTCGTGTTTTCGTTCATGGCGTCGAGGCGAAGCGCGAGGAATGATGATTGACGATCATCCAGCGGTCCCCTTCCTTGCGATAGGTGAATGTGAAGCGCATGGGGACTATGACGTCCTCGCCGTCGATCGGATCGCGCGACTTGTAATAGCCCGAGTTGATGGCAATGTCGCCATAAAGGCGCACGTGACACTCGCCCAGGACCATGCGCAGGTTCGGGCGCCTGGCGGACGAATCCTTGAAATACTCGAGTATTTCCTCGGGGGTCGTACGGATGGTCTTGGAAACCGTGCCCCACAGGATCGCGTCAGGCGCGTAAAGCGCCGAGATGCGAACCGGATCACGCGTATTGAACGTCGCGATCCATTCGGCGGTGGCGGCAGCGACCTGCGCGCTGACATCTTTATCCGCCGTTTCCTCCGCAAATGCGTTTTGCGCCAGCAGCAACAGTGCACCGATGGCGGTCAATAATGTTTTACGCATCACTCATATCCTTTTGGCGCAACGAAAGAATGGAATTCGCGCTCGAGAAATTTCGCCGCGGCAATGGTGGCGAGATCGCCGTATTGCGGGCCGACGATCTGCACGCCCACCGGCAATCCTTCCTTGGTAAAGCCCGCCGGGGCGACGGTCGAAGGCAGATACGCCATGCCGGGAAAACCCGCCCAGAACAACTGCGTCGTGGAAGGTTGCGGCTTGCCGTTCACCATCACCATGCGCTCCCAGCGCTCGCCGTTTTGGTTGTGCGCAAACGCGGCGGTCGCCGCGGTGGGGCACAACAGCAGATCCCATTCGCGGAAGAACTCCGCCCATGCCCGGCGAATCTGCTGGCGCTTCTCGTTCCATCCATGCCACTCGCGCACGGGCATGGTATTGGCGTGCATCATCCAGGCGGCGTAGCTGTCGTCTCCCAATTTGGCGCTCGCGGCGAGTTCGCGCTGGCGTGCAAACTGTTCGTCGCTCAGCGCTGACGCGGTTGCGCCGCGCAACAAGTGAATGAAGGTGCGGTGTGCTTCGTGCAGGTCGCACTCCGGCCGCGCGGTCTCGCTGACTTTCGCACCGCGTTTGGCGAACACCCTTGCCGCCGCAAGTACCGCAGCCTGCACGGACTCGTCTACCTCGGCGGTCGCGGCGGACGTCAGCACGCCGATTTTCAGTTCCTTCACCTCGGACTTCGGCCTGGCCAGCGCGACTTTGATGCCGTGCGCCTCCATCTCATCTGGCTGCGAAATCAGCTTCAGCGCAATTTCCAGATCATCAGCGCTGCGTGCCAGCGGGCCGATCACCCCCATGTCCTTGACCCCGAGATTCGGCGGCAGGTTGTGGCCCGTGCTTGGGCAGAGGCGGAACGTCGATTTGTGACCGTACACACCGCAGTAATGCGCGGGATTGCGAATCGACGCGCCGATATCGCTGCCGAGCTCGAGTCCGGTCAATCCGGCTGCCAGCGCCGCCGCCGCACCACCGGACGAACCACCCGGTCCGCGCGCCAGATCCCAGGGATTGTTCGTCGTGCCATAGACCGGATTGAAACTCTGCCAGTCGGACAGCATCACCGGCACATTGGTCTTGCCGAACACGACCGCACCCGCATCCATCAGCCGTTGCACTGCCAGAGCGTTGCGCTTCGCAATATTTCCCTTCATGTCGTTACGGCCCCACGTGGTCGGGTGGTCTTCAAGATCGAAGGATTCCTTCACCGTCATCGGCACGCCGTGCAGCGGCCCTTTCCAGTCGCCCTTGGCGGCGGCGCGATCTGCCTTGCGCGCCTGCTCGCGCGCACGCCTTTCGTCGAGCACGACAATGGCGTTGAGCTTCGGATTCAGGCGGGCCACCCGTTCGAGGTAGAGGTCGAGCAGTTCGACGCTGCCGATTTTCTTGCGGCGGATGAGCGCAGCCAGTTTTTTGGCGGACAGGAAAGGGGACATGGACGAATAGGGGCGAGGGCCTGGATCGAAGCATACCTGAGCTTGGCCTGGGGCCAAAACGACAAGGTCTCCGGGCAGGAAGTCCATTAGAATCTCCCGCCAGCGCCATTCATACAACAAAATCGGCGCCCCGGGCGTCACGTGAATCTTTCGCAATGCAGAATACTCCTCGATCTTATCGGGTCGGCCTGATCGGTGCCGGTATCCAGGCTTCGCGCACGCCATTCATGCACGAGCACGAGGCCGCGGAGCAGGGGCTTCGCTGCGAATACCGGCTCATCGACCTGGAGAAACTCCGGCTCGGCGCGGAAGCGTTGCCCGATTTGCTGAAGGAGGCGGAAAGCAAAGGTTTCGCCGGACTCAATATCACGTATCCCTGCAAGCAGTCGGTGCTCGCGCACCTGCATGAACTGTCCGACGACGCGCGCGCCATCGGGGCGGTCAACACGGTTGTGCTGTCGAACGGTCGCCGTGCCGGACATAACACGGACTGGTGGGGCTTTGCCGAAAGTTTCCGGCGCGGACTGCCTGATGTGCAGACGAAGAGCGTAGTCCAGCTCGGTGCCGGCGGAGCGGGTGCGGCGGTCGCGCACGCGGCACTAACCCTGGGTTTCCGGACGCTGGCGATATTCGACCTGGACACACCCCGGGCAGAAAACCTTGCCGCCGCTCTTTGTGCGCGATTTGGCGCGGGACGCGCGGTTGCACCCGGCGATCTCGCTTCCGCCATGGCCAATGCGGACGGGCTGATTCATGCGACGCCAACAGGAATGGTGAAATATCCCGGGCTGCCGCTACCGGTTAATTTGCTGCGGCCTGCGCTGTGGGTCGCGGAGATTGTCTATTTCCCGCTGGAAACCGAACTGTTGCGCGTGGCGCGCGGGCTCGGATGCCGCAACATGAACGGCAGCGGCATGGCAGTATTCCAGGCCGTGGAGGCTTTCCGGTTGTTTACCGGCATTACGCCGGACGCAGAGCGCATGCAGCGCCACTTCGAATCGATAGGCAGGTAGAGCCAAAAAATGCGTTCACCGCAAAGGACGCAAAG
>JANMYN010000212.1:0-3424 GCA_031382195.1 Betaproteobacteria bacterium | reverse complement strand
TGGCGGTACCTACCGCGACCGCCTGATCGGCGAGTTCGTCGCCCTGCGAGCTCGCAAGCTTGGACTTCAGACGCGACAATTCCTTCTCCAGTGACTTGACGTTGTCGAGGATCTGCCCGAGCTTCTGCGTCAACTCCTGCGGCTGCGCTTTGAGCACCTGCGCGGCCTGATTGAGCTTCGACTCCTGCTCGTGCACCCAGGCAAGCGCGCCATTTGCCGTCACGGCTTCCACGCGACGTATGCCCGACGCGACGCCGGACTCCGACACGATCTTGAAAAAGCCGATATCTCCGGTGCGCCGCACGTGTGTACCGCCGCACAGTTCCGTGGAGAAGCTGCCCATGCTGAGCACGCGCACCTCGTCGCCATATTTCTCGCCGAACAGCGCCATGGCGCCGGCTTTGATCGCATCGTCGTATTTCATGCGCCTGGCTTCGACCGCATGATTTTCGCGAATCTCGCGATTGACCAGGGCTTCGACTGTGCGGATCTCCTCGGCGCTCATCGGCGCATTGTGTGAAAAATCGAATCGCGTCCGGTTCGCGTCGACCAGCGAACCCTTCTGGGCGACGTGCGCGCCCAGTACCTTCCTCAGCGCAGCATGCATCAAATGCGTGGCGGAGTGGTTGTACGCCGCGAGCGCGCGGTTTGCGGCATCGACCTGGGCCGTGACGGCGTCGCCGACCGACAAACGGCCCGCCCTGACCTTGCCCTTGTGACCGAATACTTCCGCCTGGATTTTCTGCGTGTCGGCCACCGTGAAACTGCCGTTGCCTGACGTGATCTCGCCCCGGTCGCCGACCTGGCCACCGGATTCCGCATAGAACGGCGTCCGGTCGAGAACGACAACCGCTTCTTCGCCGGCGTCCACCGACTGCACCTGCGAACCTTCCTTGTACAACGCGACGATCTTGCCATCCAGGCGCAGGGTGTCGTAACCATGGAACTCGGTCGCGCGGCCGGAATATTCGACTCCCGACTGTATCGTGAACTTGGAAGCCGCGCGGGCGCGTTCGCGCTGCCTTTGCATGGCCGCTTCAAAACCGGCGTGATCGATCATGATGCCGCGTTCGCGCGCGATATCCGCCGTCAGGTCCACCGGGAATCCAAACGTGTCGTAGAGCTGGAACACGGTTTCGCCGTCGAGCATTCCGTCGTCGCGGTGCAATGCGCTCTCCAGCATCTTCATGCCGTTTTCCAGGGTTTCGGCGAAGCGCTCTTCTTCCTGTCTGAGCACGTCGCTGACCCGCTGCTGTGCGGCACGCAACTCGGGATAGGCATCGCCCATCAAGCGCGCGAGATCGGCGACCAGCTTGTGGAAGAACGGCTTGGTCTGTCCCAGCTTGTAACCGTGGCGGATCGCACGGCGGATGATTCGGCGCAGCACATAGCCGCGGCCTTCGTTGCCGGGGATAACGCCATCGACAATCAGGAAGGAACAGGCACGGATATGGTCTGCGATTACGTTCAGCGAGCTCGATGCAAGGTCCTTCGCACCGGTGACTTTCGCCGCCGCCTTGATGAGGTCCTGAAACAGATCGATTTCGTAATTGCTGTGCACACCCTGCAGCACCGCGGCGATGCGCTCCAGCCCCATGCCGGTATCCACCGACGGCTTGGGCAGCGCATGCATGGTGCCGGATTCATCGCGGTTGAACTGCATGAACACCAGGTTCCAGATTTCGATATAGCGGTCGCCGTCGGCGTCCGGCGTTCCCGGCGGTCCGCCGGGAATGTCAGGTCCGTGGTCATAGAAGATCTCCGTGCAGGGACCGCAGGGACCGGTGTCACCCATTTGCCAGAAATTGTCGCTCTGGAATTTCTGCCCGCCGGGTTTGTCGCCGATGCGCGCAATGCGCGCTTTCGGCACTTTGATCTCGTTGGCCCAGATGTCGTACGCCTCATCGTCGGTGTGGTAGACCGTGACCCACATGCGCGAGGCATCCAGACCGTATTCCTTCGTCAGCAGCTCCCAGGCGAAACGAATGGCATCGCGCTTGAAGTAATCGCCGAAGCTGAAATTACCCAGCATCTCGAAGAACGTGTGGTGGCGCGCGGTATAGCCGACATTCTCCAGGTCGTTATGCTTGCCGCCCGCGCGCACGCAGCGCTGGGACGTGGTTGCACGCACATAGGGCCGCTTGTCCTGGCCGAGAAACACATCCTTGAACTGCACCATGCCGGCGTTGGTGAACAGAAGTGTCGGATCGTTGCCCGGGACCAGCGGGCTGGATGCCACGATGGCATGCCCCTGCCTCTTGAAGTATTCGAGGAATCGCGTGCGGATTTCGCTGCTGTTCATTACGTGGGTAACCGAAGGATTCAAAAAAGCGGCCGGACCCCGGGTCCGGCGCATGTGTAACGGATTATTGCATTACCGGCGGCGACGGGGCTAATTCTCCTCGCGCCGGAGCACTTGGTGTACGACCTCGGCTGAAAACCCCCGGCTGGCGAGGAATCGGGACTGCTTCGCGCGCTCTTCCAGCGTCGTAGGCAGGCTGCCGAATTTCTTTTTCCACACCGCCCGCGCCGCGTCGAGTTCGCTGTCCTTCAACTGGGTTTGCGCTGCCGCGAGCGCCGTTTCGGACACGCCCTTTCCGCGCAGTTCGTGAAGGATGCGGGCCGCCCCGAACCGGCGGCGGCGCACGGTGGTGGTGTGCTCGACGAAGCGCGCCTCGGACAGCCAGCCGCGTTTTTCCAGGTCGTCGAGCAGGGGCGCGATTTCGTCCGGGTCCTCGGCAAAGGGCTGCAGCTTGGCCAGCAGTTCCTGCCGGGAATGTTCGCGTCGCGCCAGCGCTTTCAGCGCGCGAGCGCGCAGGCTGAGCGTTGGCGCCGGCACCTTGGGGCGTTACTCCGCCGCGACAACCTGCGCCAACGGCTTTTCGGCCACGTGGGCGCGAATCCTGGTCTCTATCTCCTTGGCCATTTCAGGATGTTCCTTGAGAAATTCCCGGGTGTTGTCCTTGCCCTGGCCGATGCGGTCCTTGCCGTAGCTGTACCAGGCCCCGGATTTCTCGATCATCTTGTAGAGCACGCCCAGTTCGATGAGCTCGCCTTCGAGCGAGATGCCCTCGCCATACAGAATGTCGAATTCAGCCTGCCGGAACGGCGGCGCCACCTTGTTCTTCACCACCTTGGCGCGGGTCTCGTTGCCGACCACCTCCTCGCCTTTCTTGATCGAACCGATGCGGCGGATGTCGATGCGCACCGAGGCATAGAACTTCAGCGCATTGCCGCCGGTCGTGGTTTCGGGGTTGCCGAACATGACGCCGATTTTCATGCGGATCTGGTTGATGAAAATCAGCAGTGTGTTGGAGCGCTTGATGTTGGCAGTGAGCTTGCGCAAGGCCTGCGACATCAACCGCGCCTGCAGGCCCATCTGCGGCTCGCCCATCTCGCCTTCGATTTCCGCCTTCGGTGTCAG
>JANMYN010000193.1:0-4485 GCA_031382195.1 Betaproteobacteria bacterium | reverse complement strand
TCAGGCTCGCGAATAAGTCTGCTCCCGGCCCGCGGAATTCATGGCGAAAGCAATCAGCGACGAAGAGCTTCAACTCAAGAAACGCGCCCGCCGGCGGCTGGTCGGCGCGGTAGCCCTGATCCTCCTGATCGTCGTCTTCCTGCCGATGATCCTCGACAGCGAGCCCAAGCCGCTGAATCAGGACATCACGATTACCATCCCGCCGATTCCCAAGCCGGAATCGATCCAGCAGACTCCTGTTTCGGCGATCTCGTCGACGCCTACTGCGTCCTCACCACGCGTGGCGGGCATGCCTACTGCAGCCGTCGTTCAGCCCGACCCAGCGCTGGCCCCTGAAGGCAAACGCGGTCTACCCAACATTGCGCAGGCCAAGCCCGAAGCCAATCCGAAGCCCGCGCAAAAGCACGAGATTAAGCCTGCGCCAGCCAGCCACGCCGACAGCGAGGAACCTTTTGTTGTCCAGCTTGGCGCGTTTTCGAATGCAGCCAACGCCAGGGCACTGCAAAAGAAATTGCAGGAAAACAAGTTCAAGGCCTATACCGAACTCGTAAAAAACGCGGGCGCAGAGCGCACGCGAGTGCGGGTGGGGCCTTACCCGAATCGCGATGCCGCAGAGGCGGCGCGTGATCGCCTGACGACGATGAAACTCGTCATCGGCGAAGCGGTCGTTGTCCGACGGGACTGAGGCTCCGGTAGCCGGTTGATGCCGAGCATTTGCTTGAAATTCCGGCCGTCGATCCCAAACTACCGGATTCAAGCGGGTATGCGGCACCGCCGATGACGGTGTTCGATCTCATTGCGGTACTTGTGATTGCAATTTCGGTGGGCTTCAGCATTTGGCGCGGCTTTGTGCGCGAAGTGCTGGCACTGTTGTCGTGGATCGCGGCGTTCTGGTTGGCGAGATTGTTTGCGGCAGTGGTCGCCGGCTGGTTGCCTTCTTCGTGGAGCCATCAAGGATTGCGTATCGCGATTGGTTTCGTCGCCGTCATGCTGGTGAGCGTACTGGTGCTGAGCCTGGTGTCCATGTTGATCGTGCGTCTGGTCAAGGTGGCCGGCCTGACCAGTTCCGACCGCATGCTGGGTGCAATTTTTGGCCTTCTGCGCGGCCTGTTGATCGTTGTAATTCTGGTGATTCTCGGCGGCATGACCTCCGAACCACGCGAACCTTACTGGCGACATGCGCTTTTTTCCAAACCGCTGGAAAAAATGGCTTCACGGGTGAAACCGTGGCTGCCCGAGGACGTTGCCCGGCGTGTCAGCTTCGAATGACTTATACTTTTGTCTGCCGGCTGCCGGGCCGGTGTAACTGGACGTGGAAAACTAAGCCATGTGTGGAATCCTCGGCGTCGTAGCCAAAACACCGGTAAACCAGTTGCTCTATGACGGGCTGCTGGTCTTGCAGCACAGGGGCCAGGACGCGGCAGGTATCGTCACAGCCGACGGCAACAAATTCCAGATGCACAAGGGTGGTGGTCTGGTGCGCGACGTCTTCCGCACGCGCGACATGCGCCATCTCGTCGGCAACATGGGCATCGCGCACTGCCGCTATCCGACCGCGGGTTCCGCTTCCTCCTTTGCGGAAGCCCAGCCGCTGTACGTCAATTCCCCGTTCGGCATCGTCCTGGGTCATAACGGCAACCTGACCAACGCGGAGCAGTTGAAACGCGATCTGTTCCTTCAGGATCAGCGCCACGTCAATACCAACTCTGACTCCGAAGTGCTGCTCAACGTGCTGGCGCACGAACTGCAGGAGGCTGCGACCGGGTATCAACTCGACCCACCGGCCATTTTCCGGGCGGTCGCCGGTGTGCATCGGCGCTGTCGCGGTGCCTATGCCGTGGTGGCAATGATCGCCGGTTACGGACTGCTGGCGTTTCGCGATCCCCACGGTATCCGCCCGTTGGTTGTGGGCGAGGCGAAAACCGAAAAGGGCGCCGATTATCTGGTGGCTTCCGAAAGCGTCGCACTCGACACGCTTGGTTTTGACCTGGTGCGCGACGTGGAGCCGGGCGAGGCGATATTCATCGACCAGGACTGCAATTTCTACAGCCGCCAGTGCGCGGCCAATCCACAGCACAACCCGTGCATATTCGAATTCGTCTATCTGGCCCGCCCTGATTCGGTCATCGATGGCATTTCGGTCTACGAGACGCGCATGCGCATGGGGAGAAGTCTGGCGGACAAGATCAGACGCGATCATAGCGACCTCGAGATCGACGTCGTAATTCCGATTCCCGATTCCAGCCGCCCTTCTGCAATGGAACTGGCCGACAATCTTGGCTTGCCTTATCGCGAGGGCTTCATCAAGAACCGCTACATCGGGCGCACTTTCATCATGCCGGGCCATGAGGTCCGCAGGAAATCGGTCAGACAAAAGCTCAATGCCATCGCCATGGAATTCAAGGGCCGGAATGTCCTGCTGGTGGACGATTCGATCGTGCGCGGGACGACCAGCCGTGAAATCGTGCAGATGGCGCGCGATGCCGGCGCACGCAAGGTCTATTTTGCCTCTGCCGCTCCCCCGGTACGCTATCCCAACGTGTACGGCATCGACATGCCGACTTCGCGCGAACTGATTGCCACCGGGCGCAACGACGACGAAATTGCACGCGAGATCGGCGCCGACAAATTGATCTATCAGGATCTGGATGCGCTGGTCAATGACGTGAGCTCGGTGAATCCGGAGGTTTCGCATTTCGAGACCTCGTGTTTCAACGGCGTCTATGTCACCGGCGACATTACCGCAGAGTACCTGGCCGGCGTCGAGGCGCAGCGCAACGATGACGAACTGTCCAGAGGCGAAGCCAACATTACCCAGCTGGATCTGAATCTGGCGACCACCGAATAGCGTTTCCCTGTACGACCGGTGCCCGCAATTGACAGCTGCGGGTGCCCGGAGTAGCGTGTGCACTTCGCGCCGATTTGACGACAGCTTGCGGGCGCGTAATAAATACTGCTAAAGCGCGCGTCGAATTCCGGACCCGCTTGGCGAAAGCTCAAGCGGGTTCTTCATTTGTGACGACGAAATCGGGGGAGTGCGGGGATGTGGCGATGAGGTGGGATGAACTGGATCTCGAGACGCTGGCAGTGCGCGCGGGCACTCATCGCAGCCAGTTCAACGAGCATTCCGAGGCGCTGTACCTGACCTCGAGCTTCGTGTTCAGGAATGCGGCCGAAGCGGCAGCGCGCTTTTCCGGCGAAGACCCCGGCATGGTGTATTCGCGCTACACCAATCCGACGGTCGCTGCCTTTCAGGAACGCCTGGCCGCGCTGGAGGGCGCGCAGTGCTGTATCGCCACCGCGTCCGGGATGTCGGCAATCCTCGCCTGCATAATGGGATTGATGAAGGGCGGCGAGCATATTGTCGCCTCGCAAAGCCTGTTTGGCGCGACCGTGCAGTTGTTCAACAATATCCTGAAGCGCTTCGGCGTGGAAACCACGTTCGTTAGTGCGACCGACGTCGCCGCCTGGGAGCGGGCGATCAAACCGAACACGCGGATGTTGTTCCTGGAAACGCCATCCAATCCACTCACCGAAATTGCCGATGTTGCCGCGCTTGCGAAAGTAGCCCGCGCCCACGGCGCGTTGCTGGTCGTGGACAATTGTTTCTGCACGCCGATCCTGCAACGACCGCTTGATCTCGGTGCCGACATCGTCATCCATTCGGCGACCAAGTATCTCGATGGTCAGGGCCGGGTGCTGGGCGGTGCCGTTCTCGGCCGTCGAGACGTAATCTTCGAAGGCCTGAATGGTTTTCTGCGCAGCGGCGGTCCCACGCTGTCGCCGTTCAACGCCTGGGTGATCCTGAAGGGGCTGGAAACGCTCGGAATTCGCATGCGAGCACACTCGCAAACGGCGCTCGAGTTGGCGCGCTGGCTCGAGGAGCATCCCAAAGTGGAGCGCGTCTACTATCCCGGCTTGCCGTCGCATCCTCAACATGAACTGGCAAAGCACCAGCAAAAGACTGGCGGCGGCATCGTTTCTTTCGACGTCAAGGGCGGTCGTGAGGCGGCATGGAAAGTGGTCGATGCGACACAATTGATTTCCATCACGGCGAATTTGGGCGATGCCAAGACAACGATTACGCATCCCGCAAGTACCACTCATGGCCGCCTGTCACCGCAGGCGCGCGAAGCCGCGGGACTCGGCGAGGGGTTGCTGCGTGTCGCTGCCGGCCTGGAGGCGGCTAATGACATCAAGGCCGATCTCGCGCGAGGCCTCGCGCAGCTCTAAATAAGCGGTCCAACCTCTGGCGTCGCCGTCCGCGGATTAACCCAGCGGCTGCGAGTGGCAGCCCGCCGCGTCGCACAGCAGATACGAGCCGTGTTCGTACCAATCGGCGAGCACCCAGTGTTTGCATTCCCGCCCGTCTACATTGTGCGCATGGCGTGCCGGCCGGTGTGTGTGACCATGAATCAACCGCGCGTAATCGTGGGCACGAAACGCGTCTTCCACGCTTGCCGGCGTCACATCCATGATGGCCAT
>JANMYN010000160.1:0-8124 GCA_031382195.1 Betaproteobacteria bacterium | reverse complement strand
CGCGGATCGCCCGGCTTTTCCTTCGCCAGTACCTCGGCTGCATAGCGCTCGGCGTCGTCCTGGGGTTGATAGCCGAGCCGATGTGCGTTCGAATTGTCGTACCAACTGCGTTTATTGCCGGAGACGCCATAGACAATTTCGAAACTGATGTTCGGATTATCTATGCCCACCGAGACCAGCCGGGCGAAGTCGCGCGGGCTGATCCAGTTCGACAAGCGACGTTTATCCGGCGGCGCTATCGTGACGTTCCCGATGCGCATGCAGAACACTTCCATGCCGTACTTGTCGGCATACAGACTGCCGACCTGTTCGCCGAACGCTTTAGAAACACCGTAGCGGCTGTCCGGTTTCGGATAAACGCGATGATCGATCTTCTCATCACGCTTGTAGAATCCCGTGGCGTGATTGCTGGAGGCGAACAGCACACGTTTCACGCCGTTTCTGCGCGCGGCTTCGAACAGGTTGTAGCACCCGATGATGTTGGCACGCAGGATCATCTGCCACGGCCCTTCTACCGAAAACCCGCCAAGATGCATGATGGCATCCACGCTTTTGGTAATGCGCAACATGTCCGCCAATTTCGCGACATCGCCGATCGCGAATTTTTCTCCGGGGGCGAGCGCCTTGATGGGTTTGATATCGGACAGCAGCAGGTTGTATTTTCCAGCCAGTTCCCGGCGCAGATGGCTGCCGACATCCCCGGCGGCACCCGTAATCAGAATGGTTTTCATGTTTTTGGTTCCTTTCCGCAATTGAAACGGCCCGCAGGCGTGCCTGCGGGCCGCGATTTCGAATCGACGCGCAGTTCCTTTACCTGAACAACAGCGATGCGTTGGTGATCGTGGTCCAGATACCCCAAGCCAGAGGAACGCTGACGAACAGCCAGAACAGCAGAACGATAGCCTGATTGCTGCCGACTCCGCTCACGGCCGTGGCATCGCCGCCGACAGCAGCCCTCGCCGCGGCGTCATGCGCAAGCTTGCGCTCGGCACCGAGTTCGGCATCGCTCATGAACCATTTTGGATTGACCGGACGTACCAGCAGATTGCAGATAAAGCCCCCCACCAGCAGCGCCGCCAGGATGTACATCGTCGTGTCGTAGGCGGCGCTCTTGGGCACGCCGTGCTTGATCTGGTAGTCGTTGATGTAATTCACGATCACCGGACCCAGTACGCCGGCCGTCGACCACGCGGTCAGCAGACGCCCGTGAATGGCGCCGACCATCTGGGTGCCGAACATGTCCGCCAGGTAGGCGGGAATGGTCGCGAACGCGCCGCCATACATGGTGAGGATGATGCAGAAAAAGCCGACGAACAAGGCCATGCTGCCGGCGTGCCCCGCCCATGGTGCCGACGCGTACAAAACGAATCCGAGCGTAAAGAACGTGAAGTACGTCGCCTTGCGCCCGATGTAATCGGACAGGGAGGCCCAGAAGAAGCGTCCGGCGATGTTGAACAGGCTCAGCAGGCCGGTGAACGCGGCGGCGATTACCGCAATCTGGCCGAGTTGCTCTTTGCTGAGCGCATCGAACCGCAATTCCAGGCCGATCAGCCGGCCCGCGAAAATTTCCTGCAACATCGGCGACGCCATGCCGATGACGCCAATGCCCGCCGACACGTTCAGCATCAAAATGCCCCACAGCAGCCAGAACTGCGGCGTCTTGTGAGCGTTGCGCAGGTGCACGTGCCCGGTCGTGATCATGGTGTTGGTGGCGGCGTTCGCCGGCGGGGTCCAGCCCGCGGGCTTCCATCCCGTTGGCGGCACGCGATAGGACAGTGCGCCGACGATCATGAAGATGAAATAGAGCACCGCCAAGGTGACGAAAGTCTCCCAGACGCCGACCGAAGTCGCCGTGGCGTAGTTCTTCATCAGGATCGACGCAAGCGGCGATCCGATCATCGCGCCGCCGCCGAAGCCCATGATGGCCATGCCAGTGGCCATGCCGCGCCGGTCCGGAAACCACTTGATCAGCGTCGACACCGGCGAGATATAGCCGAGTCCGAGCCCGATGCCGCCGATCACGCCGGAACCGAGCCACATCAGCCACAATTGGTGGGTATAGACACCGATCGCCGACATGACAAGTCCACCGCACCAGCACAACGCCGATACCACTCCAGCCTTGCGCGGCCCCGCATGCTCGAGCCACCCACCCCATAGCGCGGCGCTGGACCCGAGGAAGACGAAAAACAGCGTGTACATCCAACCCAGTATCGGTTTGTCCCAATCGCAGGTCGTGGTGAACAGCATGTTGATCCAGCTCATGTCAGCGGGACAGGCAATGGAGTTGTTGATGCCCAGCGACTTCGTCAACGGCAGCCAGAACACGGAAAACCCGTAGGCCATGCCGATGCAGAGGTGAATGCACAATGCCGCAGGGGGGACCAGCCACCGATTGAATGTCGGTCCCGCAATAATGCGTTCCTTATCCAGAAATCCGGCCATAGTGCGGCTCCTCCTCGTTATTTTTCGGCTCCGGGGCTTGAGCCCGGGCCCAGTCGGGCGTCTGCGGTGTTGGCGAATAATACCGTAAACCTTCCGCAATCCAATACCCGGCCGTCATCGCGGCAAACGATGATAACCTTTCGATTTGAAATAAATTTGTCCAGTCGACCCATAGGCACTATCGTTCATAACCCGCGTCGGACATACGATTGCCCTCTCACGCTTCGTTGCTTACCCCTTCTTCCGTGGCGCCGGTCACCGGTGTCGTGCTTGCCGGCGGCCAGGGCCGACGCATGGGCAACGTCGACAAGGGTTTGCAAATGCTGGGCGGACGTCCGCTGGTGAACTGGGTGCTGAACCGCTTCGTCCCTCAGGTGGGCGAGGTGCTGATCAACGCCAACCGGAATCGCGATGCGTACGCGGCGTTTGGCGTCCGTGTCGTCGAAGACCGGATCGGCGGCTTCGCCGGACCGCTGGCGGGAATGCACGCCGGATTGTCGGAAGCGGCGCACGAACTTGTCGCCTTCGTGCCCTGTGACACGCCGCTGCTGCCGCAGGACCTGGTGGCCAGGCTCATTGACCCGATGCGGAACGAGCGCGTCGACCTGAGCGTGGCGAAGACCGGCACGCAGCCGCATCCGGTCATCTGTCTGATGCGCAAACGCCTGCTGCCGCACCTGACGGCCTATCTCGACGGCGGCGGACGCAAGGTCGACGGCTGGTATTCGACGCTGAACGTCACGGAGGTCGCGTTCGACGACGAGCCTCACGCTTTCAGAAACATCAACACACCTGAAGAATTGAGAGCAACGAACATCGACGCCGACAGATAATCGATTGGACTGCCGACATGTCCAATCGCACTGGTTTTCCGGGCTAACCCTGCATGGAGCATATCAATATGTTCAGCAGATCGACTTTTGAAGAGCGTTCCGCAACTCACGCGACCCGCCGCTTGACGATTGCCCTCAAGATTCTCTTATTTGCCGCGATTGCGACCGCGCCGCTTTACCTTGTTGGCGAAAACTTCGACCTTTCTCATATCTGGAGAGTGATACTTACGAATGGGGGTACTGCGCTCGCGGCATTGGTCCTGCTGTTCCTCGTTCGGCGCGGCCACATTCGGATTGTGGCGTATGTCGCGGTCTGGGGATTGTTTGGTTTGGTCGCGTCCCTTGCTGCAACGAATGGGGAATCGATCCACATTAACGTCGTGAATTTTTCGCTTGTGCTTGTTCTGGCACACTTCCTCCTGCATCGCGATGGTGCCATTGTTGCAACTGTTGCGTGTCTTCTGACCATGACGGCAATCGCATACCATCAGTCAGTCATCGAAAATCCTTCGAATACCCAGGAGATTTTTGTGGGAACGGTCGTGCAGTTTCTCCCTCAATTTATTCTTATCGCTTTCCTGCTCAGACTAATGTACCGGAACGAGTGAACCATATCGGTCGCCGAAGACGCGCTAACCCGCCGCTTCGCGCAGGTAGCGCATGTAGAAGCGCACAAACTCGCCGTAGTTGTCGATGCTCACGCGTTCGTTGACGCCGTGATAACGCTTCAAGTCCTCGCGGCCCAATCGCGCGGGCAGGAAGCGGAACAGGTTGTCCGAGATCACGATGAAATGACGGGTGTCGGTTGCGCCCAGCACGAGCGAGGGCGCAACGATCGCATCCGGGAACGTCGCCTTCACCGCGCGATGCAGTTTTCTGAATGATTCGCTGTCGGTGCTCGTTACCGGCGAGGGTTCACTTCGCGATGTGCCGGTTACCACGATCTTCACCCGCGGATCTCCGACGATCGCACCAACGCGCCTGATCGCCTCGTCGCTGCTCATCCCCGGCAGCAGGCGGAAGTTCACGACGCCGCGTGCGCGCATCGGTAATACGTTCTCCTTGATGCTGCCTTCGAGCATGGTGGGCGCGATCGTGGTGCGCAGCATCGCGTTGGTCGGCGGCGCCTTTTCCATCTGCGACTTTACCAGTGGCGCGAACAGCCATAAGTTAGAAAATATCATCCGCCTGAGCCAGCCCTGCTCCGGTCCAAGAAACGCGAACTGCTGGCGGACCGGATCCGAAATCGTCGCCGGAAACTGGCTGTCTTCGAGGCGCGCAATGGCCGAACTGAGCAGACCGACCGCGGTATGCGAAGGCGGCATCGAGGAATGACCGCCTTCGGCTTCGACGATAAGTTCGAGGCTCAGATAACCCTTCTCGGCAATGCCGATGAGTGCGATCGGCTTGTCGAAACCCGGAACAATGCCCTGCGTCACAGCCTGTCCTTCGTCGAGCACCGATTCCAGCCGAATGCCTTGCGACGCCAGCCATTGTGCGATTTTCGCCGATCCCTCGCGGCCGCCGACCTCCTCGTCGTGCCCGAACGCGAAATACACGGTCCGCTTCGGCCGAAAGCCTTGCGTGAGCAAGGTTTCAGCCGCTTCGTGCAACGCCATCAGGGCGCCCTTGTCGTCCAGTGTGCCGCGGCCCCAAATGTATCCTGCGGAGATGACGCCGCCGAACGGCGGCTGAAGCCATTGGTCGGCACTGACCGAATCAATGGGTACCACATCCTGGTGCGCCATGACCAGGATAGGTTTGAATGAGGCGTCCGTACCGGGCCACTCGTAGAGCAAGCTGTATTCATTCACGCGCTGCTTCTTCAGCGCCGACTGGATACGCGGGTAATTTGCGGACAGGAAAGCCTGAAACCGGCCGAACTCACCACCCGGGAATTTCGATGGATCCTGATGAGAGATGGTCTGGAAACGCACCGCCTGCGCCAGGCGCTGCGCGACCGTCGCGGCGGCGGGCGCTACTTCGTCGTTACGCGCGACATCGATCTGCCTGCTGCCGTATCGCGCCGCATTAAGCGCTAGAACGATCGCCAGGACGGCCGCTGTTGCGAGCACTGCGCTTGCCCACTTCTTCATCGGGCCCTCCAGAGCGACGCCGAGCGGCATCGCAATATGCGGACGAACTCAGCGCTTTTCGGGGGAATAGGCCGCCGCGGCACGAGAGGACTGCAGCAGCTGGAAAAACATCTCGTCCTGCTTGATCATGCCGAGTTCGGAGCGAGCGCGCTCCTCGATCGCGTCGTAACCCTGCTTCAGGTCCAGCACTTCGGCGTCGAGCATTGAGTTGCGCGCCGCCAGTTTGATGTTGGTCTCGCGTTGTGCCTCCACTTGGGCGTCAAGCTCGTGCACGCGCAGCAATCCGCCCTTGCCGAACCAGAGCGGATTCTGGATCAGCGCAATCAGCAGCACCAGCGCGAGGGCGAGGAAGCGCATACGATCAGCCGCGGTTCAACTGGTAGAACGCATCGCGGCCGGCGTAACTTGCAGAATCGCCGAGGTCCTCCTCGATGCGCAACAACTGGTTGTACTTCGCCACGCGATCGGAGCGCGACAACGACCCGGTCTTGATCTGCAACACATTCGTTCCGACTGCGAGGTCAGCGATGAACGTGTCTTCGGTTTCACCCGAGCGGTGCGACACCACGGCGGTATAGCCCGCGCGCTTGGCCATTTCGATCGCCGCGATGGTTTCGGTCAGCGTACCGATCTGGTTGATCTTGATCAGGATCGAATTGGCAATGCCCTGGCGGATGCCTTCCGACAGGATTTTGGTGTTGGTGACGAACAGGTCGTCGCCGACAATCTGCACTTTCTTGCCCATGCGATCCGTCAGGATCTTCCAGCCTTCCCAGTCGCCTTCGGCCATGCCGTCTTCGATGCTGATAATCGGATACTTGTCGACCCATGCGGCCAGATAGTCTGTGAATTCTTTCGCGCTGAGCATGCGCTTCTCGGAGGCGATGTCGTACTTGCCGTCCTTGAAGAATTCCGAACTGGCGCAGTCGAGCCCGATTGCCACCTGGGAACCAGGCGTGTAGCCCGCTGCATCGATGGCTTCGATGATCAGCTTCAGTGCCGCTTCGTTGCTGGGCAGGTTGGGCGCGAATCCGCCTTCGTCGCCGACCGTGGTGGACAGGCCTTTTTTGTCTAGCAGTTTCTTCAGCGTCTGGAAAATTTCCGCGCCGCAGCGCATCGCCTCGCGGAAGCTCTCCGCGCCCAGCGGAATGATCATGAACTCCTGCAAGTCGAGGCTGTTGTTCGCATGCGCTCCGCCGTTGATGACGTTCATCATTGGCACCGGCAACTGCATTTTTCCCGCCCCGCCGAGATAGCGATACAGCGGCAGGCCGGATTCTTCGGCAGCGGCCTTCGCAACCGCGAGCGAGACCGCCAGCATGGCGTTGGCACCGAGGCGCGACTTGTTTTCCGTGCCGTCGAGTTCGATCAGCGTTTGGTCGATGAAACACTGCTCGACCGCGTCCAGGCCAACGATCGATTCGCAGATTTCGGTGTTGATGTGCTCGACCGCCTTGAGCACGCCCTTGCCGCCATAGCGGCTCTTGTCGCCATCGCGCAGTTCGATGGCTTCACGCGTGCCGGTCGAAGCGCCCGAGGGCACGGCGGCGCGGCCGCTGACACCGGATTCCAGAAGGACGTCGGCTTCGACGGTGGGGTTGCCGCGGGAGTCCAGAATCTCACGGGCAATGATGTCAACGATAGAGCTCATTCTTGTTTTCCTTGTTGTCGTACCGTTCGGTTATCCAGTCCGCTTCGCCAGCCACGCGCTTTCCGCGAGCTCGCGTGATTTCACCAGTTCATCGAGCGCCTTGAGCGTTTCGAGCAGCGACTTCATCAGATGCAACGGCCACGCGTTCGGGCCGTCGGAGAGCGCCTTCTCCGGATTCGGGTGCGTCTCCATGAATACCCCGGCGACACCCGTTGCGACCGCGGCGCGCGCCAGCACGGGGACGAATTCACGCTGGCCGCCGCTTGAAGCACCCTGCCCGCCCGGCAACTGCACCGAATGCGTGGCATCGAACACCACCGGACATCCGGTCTCGCGCATGATTGCCAGCGAACGCATGTCGGACACCAGATTGTTGTACCCGAACGATGCGCCCCGTTCGCACACCATGATGTTGTCCCATCCGCTCGCCTCGCGCGCCTTGTCGACGACGTGCTTCATGTCCCCGGGAGCCAGGAACTGGCCTTTCTTGATGTTGACTGGTTTGCCGCTCATGGCCACGGCGCGGATGAAATCGGTCTGCCGGCACAGGAAGGCCGGCGTCTGCAGCACATCGACCGCTGCCGCGACCGCGGGCACTTCATCCTGCGCATGCACGTCGGTCAGCACCGGTACGCCGATCCGCTTTTTCACGTCGGCAAGAATCTCCAGGCCTTTGTCGACGCCGAGGCCGCGGAACGATTTCCCTGAACTACGGTTGGCCTTGTCGTAGGATGACTTGTAGATGAACGGGATGCCGAGCGCAGCCGTCATTTCCTTCAGCTTGCCCGCCGTATCCATCGCCATTTCACGCGACTCGACGACGCAGGGTCCCGCTATCACGAATAGTGGATGATCGAGACCGACTTCGAAGCCGCAGAGCTTCATATCAGGCGACGCTCTTGATCTTGGCCGGCCCGCGCGCAACCTGACCATCGCTCTCACGATAGCGCACGGCTGCGCGAATGAAGGCCGAAAACAGCGGATGGCCGTCGCGCGGCGTGGAAGTAAATTCGGGATGAAACTGGCAACCGACGAACCAGGGATGGTCCGACAGTTCCATCATCTCCGGCAGGTTCTCGCTCGGCGTGCGCGCGGAAAC
>JANMYN010000131.1:0-3716 GCA_031382195.1 Betaproteobacteria bacterium | reverse complement strand
CGAGGCGAATCTGCGCTGCGCCGACGAAGACGGCAGCATCGTTGCACCGGAAGCGATGTTCGGTCCGGTCGACAATTTTTCCGACACATGCCTGCTCGACCTGCTCGGCACGACGTTGCACGTCCACAATTTCGCGTCCGGCCGCAGCTCGCAAGGCCTCCTGTTCCTCAATCTGCATCCGGACGTCTTTCTGGACTACGAGCGCAGCGGGCAATTCCTTGCCGCGTTGTTCGAGCACTACCGCATTCCGAAGCACCGGGTGGTACTGGACATTCCCGGTTATCTGCTCAAGCGCGAGGAAGTGGAGGCGGCGATAGCGGCTTACCGCGCGCTCGATTGCCTGATTTCGATCGACGATCTCGGCATGGAGAATTCCGATCTCGACAGCGTGCTGCGCGCCGGCCCGGACATCGTGAAGATCGACCATTGCGTCATCGCCAGCGCGGTGGCGGACAAATCGATACGCCGGATACTGCTGCACGCGGTGTCGCTGCTGCACGAGATGGGTACGCTGGTATTCCTGAAAGGCGTGCAGTCGAAGGCGGAGGCTCTGCTGGCAATCGAAACCGATGCGGATTTCGCCAGCGGGTTCTATTTCGGCCCGCAGTGTGAGGATGTCGATGAATTCGACGAACCGGGCGGCGTGCTGGACAACCTGTGGGACAGCTACAAGAAAGAAAGCGGGGCGGGTCATGCGCACGAAGTAGAGTCGAGGGCCTCGCTGGACGAAGAAACCCTTTACTCGTCGCAGATCAAGAAACTGCGTAGCGCCTCGCCTGCCGACATCCATCATTACCGGGATGAGCGCCGGCCCTTCATCACCGCTATCCGGCAGGCGGGCACGCTCATGGAAACCGGCGCCGGCTTCGAAGCGGCCTGCAGCGAATTCGTGAAACTCGACGGAGCCATTCGCTGTTTCCAGTTGGACAGCGACGGCGGACAGATCGGCCCGGAATTATCGGGCGCCATTGCACCTGCACCGAAGGGAATGAATTTTTCCGGCCTGTTGGATAGGGTGGATGGCGACTGGTCACGGCGGGATTTTTTCCGCCGCGCAATTCAGGAACCCGAAGCCGTCCAGGTCACGCGCCGCTATCGCTCACTGACTGGTTATGCGCACTGCGTTACGTTCTCGATGGCGGCAAGAATCAAGGGAAAGCCGGTGGTGATCTGCGGCGATGTCGACTGGTCGACGCACGCGCGCATCCATTGACGGCGCCGTCCTGTCACTTCAAGCCTTGCGCCTGCCTGCCTTCTTGACGAGATTCGCGAGCAGCTTGCCGATCAGGTCCTTGGTCTGCTGATCGGTGAGGTTTCCCTGATCGTCGAAACTCTTCGACGCATTGATCATGACTTCCGGCTGGTTCACCGCTTCCATGTCCAGAAACACGAACACCTGGCGCAGATCGTATTGCGCGCCGGCAGCGGACACATTCAGTGCCCGGGACGATTGAAATTACATCCGGCTGAAAACAAGCTGCCCTTTACACGCCCCTCCCCTCGACCCACGCCCCTCGTCCCTGCATTTCTCGCTTCCAGCGCTAGCAGCGCGCGCTTGCGATCCAGCCCGCCGGCGTAACCGGTCAGAGAATTGTCGGCGCCGATCACGCGATGGCAAGGCACGATGATGGATATTGGGTTGCGCGCATTGGAGTGACCGACTGCGCGCGAGGCCGTCGGCCTGCCGATGCGGCGCGCCAGCGCGGCGTAGGAGATGGTCTCGCCGAACGGGATGTTGCGCAGCTCCTGCCACACCGTCATCTGGAATGCGGTGCCTTGCGGCGCCAGCGGCAGGTCGAATTCGGAGAGCCGGCCGTCGAAGTAGTCTCGCAGCTGCGCTTTCGCTTGCGCGAACGGCGGTACGTTGTCGTCGCGAATCCAATCTGGCCGGACGGCGGGGCGGTGCTTGTCGCTGTCGGTATGCAGGCCGGTGAGCGAAGTGCCGTCGGACATCAACAGCAGCGGCCCGACCGGGCTTTCGTATGTCGTATGAAAAGTAGTCATGCGAGGGTTCTCCATAAATGCATGGCGGCATAGGCGCGCCACGGGCGCCAGATTTCCGCGCGCGCGATGATTTTGCGCTCGTCGTCGATGCCGAGTGCCTTGCGGATGCCAAGATCGGTTGCGGGAAACGCATCCGGCCAGGAAAACGCACGCATCGCCAGATACTGCGCAGTCCATTCGCCGATGCCCGGCAGCTCCTTGAGCCGTGCAATCGCCAGCTCGACATCGGCGCCAGGTTCGAGCAGGTTCGGGTTTTGCGCCATCGCGCGCGATACGCCGAGCAGCGTACGCGCGCGCGCCGAAGTCACGCCGATTTTCGCGAGCGCTGCCGGCGATGCTTTGGCAACCCGCTGCGCAGTCGGCATGAGCAATCGCAATTCCGCAAACGGTGTGACGACCGGCTCACCGAAGGTCGCTGCAAATCGACCGGCGATCGTGGTCGCCGCCTTGACGCTGATCTGCTGGCCGAGTACCGCGCGGATCGCCACTTCGTAGCCATCGAAGGCCCCCGGCAGCCGCAATCCGGGACATAACGCGGCGAGCTTGCCAAGGCGTTGTGCGATACGCTCCGGCTCCGCACCCAGGTCGAACAACTTGCGCACCCGTGTCAGCACCGCTGATATTACGCGTCCCAGTCCCGGAGAGATCTCGACGGACAACGCGTTTTGGCGCGAACTCGGCCGCACGCGGATCCAGCCAACGCGTGCACCGATTCTCACGGTGCGCAGATAAGCCGAATCGACAATCGCCTCGACGCCGGCATATAAGCGTCTGTCCAGAAAATGCAGCAGGGCATCCCAGTCCAGCGGCGGCCGGTAGGCAAGATCGAAGAGAAAGCGATCGGTCCCCTTCGCTCCAGCGGCGCCGCGGCGGAACTGGCTCGGATTCAGGCGATAGTTGGTCTTGAATGCGTCATTGAAGCGCCGCAGGCTGGCGAAACCGCTGGCATAGGCAACTTCCGTAACGGGCAGCGCGGTGTCCGTCAGCAGCAGCTTCGCCGTGAGCAGCCGCTGCGTTTCCAGCAACTTGTTGGGCGAAACGCCGAACTCGTCCTGGATCACGCGCCGCAAGTGGCGATCGCTGATGCCCATTTCCGCCGCCAGGGCGGGCACGCTGATTTCATTCAGCGCGCCGTCTTCGATGCGGCGCCCGAGCGCCACCGCCAGGCGATTGCGCGAATCGACCAGCGCATTTCCGGGCGCGATTTCGGGACGGCAGCGCAGGCAGGGGCGAAAGCCCGCCTGTTCGGCAGCCGCGGTATTTGGATAGAAAGTACAGTTGCGCTTCAGTGGCCGGCGCGAATTGCAGATCAGGCGGCAGTAGATGCCAGTGGACGAGACGCCGACATACATTAGTCCGTCGAACCGGGGATCACGGCTCACCAGCGCCTGGTAACAGCTTTCGGGATCGAGATGCATACGTACATGTTGCCTGCTGCCGGGCCGGTCCGCTAGCCATTTTCGGACATGCTGTTCTCTCGTCCGGAAGGACGAGAGAACAGGTGAAAGGTGAAAGGTGAAAGGTGAAAGGAAAGAGTCGACTTGCTCGGATTTCGTTCTTACCTTTCCTCTTTAACCTTTAACCTTTAACCTTTCACCTGTTCTCTCGTCCTTCCGGACGAGAGAACAGCATGTCCGAAAATGGCTAGCGGACCGGCCCGGCAGCAGGCAACATGTACGTATGCATCTCGATCCCGAAAGCTGTTACCAGGC
>JANMYN010000128.1:0-4831 GCA_031382195.1 Betaproteobacteria bacterium | reverse complement strand
CAACCTGAACTCGAGCAGCCAGTCCGGCTCGTTTTTCTTCGCCGAGATCAGCCGGATGACGTCCTCGTTCAAACCTTTGGCAACGGTGTCGGACTCGATGTCGCTGACAAAGCCGTGCTTGTAAGGCTGATTGACGAGGTTCTGGATGACTGCGCTCACGTGCGGCTCCTGATGCGCATCAGGCCTTGGCGTTGGCGACGGTAAAACTTTCGCCGCAGCCGCACATAGCCGTTGCCTTCGGATTTTCGACCTTGAAGGATTCATTCAGACCTTCGCGCGCGTAATCGAGCACGGATCCGTCAATGAACTCCAGGCTTTTCCTGTCCACTACGACTGTGACATCGCGGGTTTCGAACAACTGGTCATTGGCACCAACTTCCTGGGCGTAATCGAAGGTGTATGCCAGGCCGGAGCAGCCGACCGTCTTGATGCCCAGACGAAGGCCGATGCCGCCTCTTTTCGCGAGCGCGTTGCGAATGTGTTTTGCCGCGTTTTCAGTTACCGTTATCGCCATCTGCAATTACTCCTTGAACGCCTGTGCGTCATTCTCAACCGCGTCAAACGGCAATTGCCGTCAAACGCCTTAGCCTGGACACCGTCGCGCCCAATGCGTGCATAAAATCTTCGACTTCACCAGCAGTATTCTGCGCGCCGAAGCTAACCCGCAGCGCACCGCGCGCCAGCTCCGGGCTGACGCCCATCGCAAGCAGCGTCGCACTCGGTTCCGTACTGGTACTGGAACAGGCAGCGCCGCTCGCGAGCGCGAATCCCGCCTTGTCCAGCTCAATCACCAACGTCTCGCCGTCGATGTCGGGAAAGGCAAAGTACGTGGTATTCGCAATACGCTGCGCGCCCCGTCCGAAAATTATCGCGCCCAGCGCTGCGGCGCCTTCCTCTGCGTCGTCTCTGAGTTTGCGCGTGCGTTGCGCAATGGCCTCCATGCGCTGGCCCGCGAGTTCGCACGCGGCGCCGAAGCCCACGATAGCCGGTACGTTTTCAGTGCCGGATCGCATTCCACCCTCGTGACCGCCGCCGTGAATGATCGGTTTCAACTCCAGACGCTTGTCCACCACCAGGGCGCCGATTCCTTTCGGGCCGTAAATTTTGTGCGCCGAAAGGCTCATGGCATGTACGCCGAGCGCCTGGAAATCCACGGCAATTTTGCCCAGCGCCTGGACCGCATCGGTATGCATCAAGGCGCGTTTTTCCTGGGCCATGGTGGCGATTTCCGCGACCGGCTGGATCACGCCGGTTTCGTTGTTCGCCAACATGACGGAGACCAGTGCAGTCGGCTCGCGCAAGGCCACTTCTGCATCCGCGAGATCGATTCGTCCCTGCCTGTCCACCGCCAACTTTCGCAACTTCCAGCCCTGGCGCACAAGATCCTGTGCGGGCTTGGCTACGCAAGGATGCTCGATGGCACTGATGGCAATCTGGCCGGGCTTCAAATAGGCGGCTGCGCCGCGAATAAACAAGTTATTCGCCTCGGTACCGCCGCTGACGAACACAACCTGCACCGGTTGCACATTCACGCTGCCGGCGATTTGTTCGCGCGCCTTGTTCACGGCGCGGCGCGCACGGGTACCGAAATCGTGGCGGCTGGAAGCATTGCCATACTCCTGCCTAAGGAAAGGCAGCATCCGCGCCAGCACGCTTTCGTCGAGCGGAGTCGTCGCGTTATGGTCGAAGTAGGCCTGCATCGCGCTGTTCCTCACGCCGCCTCCGGCTCCTTTGCCTTCGTGGCGTTCGGCCGGTTGTCGTGCATTTGCATTACCGCAACGTCGCTCGACTTCTTGAGCTGTTTCGCAACCAGATCGGAAAGCTTGACCGCACGCAAATAATCAAAGATGTGCTTGTTCAAGTCCGTCCACAGGTCGTGGGTGATGCATTTCTTGTCGTCCTTGCAGTTTTCCTTGCCGCCGCACTGCGTCGCATCAATGGGCTCATCGACCGCAACGATGATGTCGGCGACCGATACCTGGTCGGTTGCATTGGCCAGGTTGTAACCGCCACCGGGACCTCTAACGCTGGTCACCAGCGAACGGCGACGCAGTTTCCCGAACAACTGCTCAAGATAGGACAGCGATATTTTCTGGCGCTCGCTGATGTCCGCGAGCGTTACCGGGCTAGACGCGTTGTTCAGGGCCAAATCGATCATGGCCGTGACTGCAAAGCGCCCCTTCGTCGTCAATCTCATGGTGGCCTCTACTAAAAATGAATAATTACAATGAAGTACAAATCCTACTAACGTACTCAAGTATACGCAAACCTGACTGGTTTAGTCAACTATGCGATTGAGGTACGTCGGATCGAGCTTGTCGGCGGTGGCGCGTGCGTCTTCTACTTTGACGCCCAGGCGGGAGAGTTGTTCGAGGATGTAGTCGATGCGCTGGTCAGCCGAGACGCTGTGGTCGATCAGGCCGTGCACCGCCTTCACCATAGGGTCATTCGCGTCCGCACCAATGCCGTAAGCCGAAAAGCCCATTTTTGCCGCGCTTTCCTCGCGGGCATTTTTCGTCCCATCTTCGAGAATGCGTGCCGGGATGCCCACCGCGGTGGCGCCTTCCGGTACATCCTTGACGACGACTGCGTTCGAGCCGATCTTGGCGCCGCGGCCAATAGTAATCGGACCCAGAATCTTGGCGCCGGCCCCAACGACCACTGCGTCGCCCAGTGTTGGATGGCGCTTACCCTTGTTCCAGGAGGTTCCGCCCAGCGTGACGCCGTGATAGAGCGTGCAATCGTCACCGATCAGAGCAGTTTCGCCGATAACGACGCCCATGCCGTGGTCGATAAAGAAGCGCCGGCCGATCGTCGCACCCGGATGAATCTCGATCCCGGTCAACCAGCGGCCGATGTGGGACAGGAAGCGCGCGAGCCATTTCAGGTTCCAGCCCCACAGGCGATGGGAAAGCCGGTGAAACAGCAGCGCGTGAAAGCCCGGATAGCAGGTAATCACCTCCCAGGTCGATCGCGCAGCCGGATCGCGGTCGAATACAACGCGTAGCTCTTCCCTCATTCGATCGAACATAAAACCCTTTTATTACTGTGGGTTGGAATACGACTATTTTACTCAACTTTAGACTTAATGGCGCTGAGAAAACCGCGCAGGATGTTTACCTCCTTTTTCTCGATGCGGGCGCGGGCGAACATCCTGCGCATGCGCTGCATCAGGCGCTTGGGCTCCTTGGGATCGAGAAATCCGGTCGCGTAGAACGTGTTTTCGAGTTGCTGATAGAAGCCCTCCACCTCGTCGTGGGTCGCCAGTTCCGATTCGTGTTGCGCGTACGACTGGGCGCCCACCGCGGCCATGCGCAACTCGTAGGCAAACACCTGCACCGCCTGGGCGAGATTCAATGACGAATACTCCCAGTTGGTCGGAATGATGGCGATCGACTGGCAGCGACTGACTTCGCTGGCAGTCAACCCGGCCCGCTCGGTGCCGAAGACGAGGGCCACTTCGCCGCTGAGCGCCTCGGCGACGAGGCGGCGCGAAGCTTCGCGGCAATCCACCACTTCATGGGCCAGGTCGCGATGGCGCGCCGTCGAAGCCACCGCGAAAACCGTTCCCGCCAATGCTTCATCAAGGGTGTCGCAAACAACGGCGCGCTCGAGCAAATCGTTCGCCCCAGTCGCGAAAGTCTCGGCATCCGCATGGGGAAAGCGCTCCGGCTTGATCAGAACCAGCCGCGAAAGACCCATGGTCTTCATGGCGCGCGCTGCCGCGCCGATGTTGCCCGGATGCGTCGTGTGCGACAAAACGATCCGGATCCGGTCAAGCGCGGCTGGCTTGTTCATTGGAATCGAACCCTGGGAATCTCTAGAATGGCGCCTTCGTTCTTTATCACCATTCCATCTCCATGCATCCGATGCTCAATATCGCGGTGAAAGCCGCTCGTCGTGCCGGCAGTATCATCAGTCGTGCTTCCGAAAATCTCGACGTTCTGACGATCAAGCACAAGAGCCTTAATGATCTGGTTTCCGAAGTGGACCGGGCATCGGAAGAGGCAATCATCGGCGTCATCAAAGCCGCCTACCCGGAGCACGCGATTCTAGCAGAGGAAAGCGGCGCTTCCGGCGAATCGGAATACGTCTGGATCATCGATCCGCTCGATGGCACCACCAATTTCCTGCACGGCTTTCCGCAATATTGCGTGTCCATCGGGCTGCTTCACAAAGGCGTGCCGACTCATGGCGTTATTTTCGATCCGACCCGCAACGATCTCTACACCGCCTCGCGCGGCCGCGGCGCTTTCCTCAATGACAAGCGCTTGCGCGTGTCGAAGCGCGACAAACTCATTGATGGCCTGATCGGGACCGGTTTCCCGTTCCGCATGTTCGAGCACCTTGACGCCTACAACGCGATGCTCAAGGATCTCATGACCAAGTGCGCCGGCGTGCGTCGTCCCGGTGCGGCCGCGCTCGACCTCGCCGCAGTGGCCGCGGGACGCTTCGATGGCTTCTGGGAAATCGGGCTGTCGCCGTGGGACATGGCGGCTGGTGTGCTCCTGGTTACCGAGGCCGGCGGTCTGGTCACCGACTTCGACGGCAACGATAAATTCATGGAGCGCGGCCAAATCGTCGCCGCCAGCCCGAAGATTTTCACGCAACTTCTGCACGTCATCCAGTCGCATGTCACGGCAAGAATGAAAGGCTAGCCGCCCGCTCGAACGATTCGGCGCCGGCTTAGGTCGAAGCACCAGAACCCCGTTTCCGCCTTAAATCGTGCGACCCTTCTTCGGACATCGATTAATGAATCGCTTTCTGATCGTGGCGCTCGGACTCGCCTGCGCCGTCGCCGCGGCGCAAGGCGCTCCGCCTGTGCGACTGC
>JANMYN010000127.1:0-4270 GCA_031382195.1 Betaproteobacteria bacterium | reverse complement strand
GGATTCCATTCGAGCAGTCGCCTGCGCGTGACGCGCATCCGCCACGCCGTGCGCACGATCGCATCCAGACTGAAATACGCCTCGTACGGCAGGCAGGCGAGCTCGAACGCGATTTGCATGACGTGCCGCGTAGCCCCGCGTGCCACACCCGCGAGGTGCTGCCGAGGTAGCACCTCCTTCGGCTTGCGCAGCGCGTCGAGGATCGAAGCGCACAACGCGGGAATGAACATGATGCCGATCACCGACAGGGTCCACAACCACGCCGGCGACAGCAGCGTCCATCCCAACAGCAGCAGCAGCGTCAGCGCCGCGGGGACGAGACTGCGCCGCAGGTTGTCGATCAGCTTCCATTGCGACAACGCCGAGAGCGGATTGCGTTGACGCTGTGCATGCTCCCCGGCGCTCGTGCCGTCGCTTCTGTCAGGCACGCGCCGGCGCAACCATCCCGTGAGTTGCCAATCGCCGCGAGTCCAACGGTAGCGGCGACTCACGTTGGCACTGTAGCGGGCCGGATAGTCCTCATATAACTGCACGTCGCTCATCAGCCCCGAGCGCGCGTAACACCCTTCCAGCAAATCGTGACTAAGGATGCGATTTTCCGGATGGCGCCCATTGAGCGCCTGCTCGAAGGCATCGACGTCGTAGATCCCCTTGCCGATGAACGAGCCTTCGCCAAACACGTCCTGGTAGACATCCGAGACGGCGCGCGTGTACGGGTCGATGCCCGGCTCCCCCCCGTACAACCGTGCATAGCGCGAGCGGTTCGTCCCCGGCAGACTGACCGCCACGCGCGGTTGCAGGATGCCGTAGCCCTCGGCGACACGCCGCTGCGCCGCGTCGTAGCGCGGGCGATTCAGCGGGTGCGCCATGGCGCCGACGAATTGCCGCGCCGCATCGCGCGGCAGTTGCGTATCGGTGTCCAGGGTGATGACGTACTTCACGCCGGACAGGATCGCGGTATCACCGACGATGAGCGAAAAACCTTGCCTCGAACCATTGCCTGCATTGCCGCGCAGCAGCGCATTCAAGTCCGCCAGTTTGCCGCGCTTGCGTTCATAACCCATCCAGATGCGTTCCTGCGGGTTCCATCGCCGCGCGCGGTGGAACAGGTAGAAATGATCGCCCCCGCCCGGTTTATCGCCGTATTTCCGGTTCAACTCGTCTATGCTCGCGCGCGCCAGTTGCACCAGCGCTGCGTCCTCGGGGAGCGACTCCAGGTGCGCGTCGCGCAAATCGGTCACCAGGCCGAAGTGCAGGCAGTCATCCCGATTCGCCAGAAAACGGACTTCCAGCGCCTCGATCAGATTCTCGACGCACGACGCACTGGTAAGCATGGTCGGAACCACCACCAGCGTGCGCGATTGCGGTGGGATTCCTGCCGTGAAGTCCATTCTGGGCAGCGGATGCGCCGTGACCACCAGGGTTGCCAGCCAGTTCACCAGCGCCACGGCCAACTGACTTGTGCCCAGCAGCAACAGCGTGCCGATCGGCCCCAGTACCCAACCCGGTATGCCGACGGCAAACGCCTGCGCCAGCAGGCCTGCGGTGATGCTCAGCGTGATCAGCGAGATGGCGCCCAGATACAGGAGCAATGGCATGCGGCCCGCCGTTCTACACATGGCCGCTAATGCGCCAAGGCGAACTTGCGCCGCCCGCTCGAGTTCGGACAATCCCCTGCCGATCAGGTAGAAGCCGACGTGCCCCGAACGATCATCGGTCACGGCGGGAGCTTCGAGCGCGGCTGCCCGGCGCGCCAGCTCAAGCGCCTTGCGGGCCACCCCGCCTTCTGTCAGACGGCTCTTCTTCGCAATCTCTTCAGTTGCATGGCGGTAGCGATCGCGGCTCGCAAATTCCATGCTGCCGTAGATGCCGCCCGGATCCGCGCGCAACGTGCGCTCCACGACGCTCAAGGACTCGACGAACTCGCGCCAGTCCATCGCACCCAGAACCCTGAGGCTGCCGATGCTGTTGCTGATGGACACCTGATCGGCGGCCTGCCGCTGGTTCTCGGACTGCACCAACTGGCCGATGGTCAAGGCCGATTCGGAAAGTCGCTGCTCGATCCAGGTCAACGGCAATGCCAGCGCGGGACCGCGACCCTGCAGCCGGCGCGCGAGTTCCGCGACGAACGCACCGACCATCGGCGGACTGGAGCGCGCCATGTCCGCGATCACCAGAATCAGGCTCTTCGGATCCTTCTCGGCGGTCTTCGTCATCAGGTCCGCCCAGAACCCGGCAAGGTTTCTCTCGGTGCAGCCTGCGGCAATCTGCCCGCCGACGCGGCGCAGATTCTCGATGACTGCCAGCCGCAGCATGATCGGAATTGCCCACAACTCGCCAATCTTGAGGGCGGTGACGCTCTGGTAGGCCGCCACAAAGCGGCTCAGACCTTCCGTGTCCACGCGACCGTCGCCGTGCGCCACGGTGTGGAGCGCGATGTCATACACGCGCGGACGCCCTGCGGACGGACCCACGGCCAGCCGCGGCAGTTCGCGGCTGTAGCCCTTTGGCAGGTGCCTCTTGGCGGTGCGAATCTGATCTTCGATGAGGTGGAAATTGTCGAGCAGCCATTCCCCGGCCGGCGTAATTCGCTCATTCGCCGCAACCGCCCTTGTCAGCAGATCGCAGACGCCGATCAGTACGCCTTCATTCGCGGCCAGCCGGGACAACAGATGATCGGGAGCGCGTCCCGAAGCGAGCCTGTGCAAGCCCGCCAGCATCTTGCCATGCTGCTCCATCTGCTCGGCACTGAGGAGCTCCGAGCGCAGCGGTTGCTCGTCGTGCGCGGGGTCTCGTGGCGCGCCGCTGTCGCGGAAGTTCGTCGTCCATGCGAGCAAATTGCTGAATAGGGTGCCGCCCATCGCCTTCATGGGCGTTGCCTGTCGGGCGCGGGCCAGGATTCACGGGTCATGGTTGCTTCGACGCAAACAGCGGCAGCGGTCCTGGCGTCGTGTCGTCGCCGCTGGTGTGTACGGGAACCCGCCGCGCGATCGGAAACTCGAGCCCGGGCCGGGATTCCCTCATGCGCGGCAGTCGGCGCGGCCAGCGTGCGCATGGCAGCTACTCTTTACATTTCGCAGGCGGATTTTTTACCTCAATCACGCCGGCCGGCCTTCCAGCAAGTCCGCCATCTCGTCGGCATGTTTTTCTTCAACGGCGAGGATTTCCTCGAGCAAACGGCGCGTTGTCGGGTCCTTGTCAGCGAGGTACTGGATGATGCCCCGATAGCTGTCGATGGCGATGCGCTCCGCGATGAGGTCTTCCTTGATCATGTCGAGAAGCGTGGCGCCTTCCACGTATTCCGCGTGGCTGCGGCTCGCCAACCCTTGCGGAGAAAAATCCGGTTCCCCGCCCAGCTGGACGATGCGCTCCGCCAACTGATCGGCATGGCCCTGTTCCTCGTTCGAGTGCACCAGGAATTCATCGGCAATGCCTTTCGACTGAATGCCTTTTGCCATGAAGTGATGGCGCCGGTAGCGCAGGACGCAGACGATTTCGGTGGCCATCGAGTCGTTGAGCAGCTTCAGAACCGTGTCGCGGTCCGCGCTGTAGCCGGAGGTCACCGCGCCATTGCCGATATTCTGCCGGGCGCGCTTGCGCAGATTCTGAACGTCGATCGGAGAGTGTATTTTGTCCATGGGATCTCGATGAATTGCTGTCAACGCCGTGTGTCCGGAATGGCGTGCCAATGATTTGTTTCTGGTGAGAACTGCCGCTGCGGGCCTTCTCATGGCGCCGCCTCGAGGACATGCCCGCCCTCGTTCTCCCACTCCTGCTCGGCTGAATTATCGGCATGCGCGAAGCGCCGCGCCGCCTCCTGCCAGTTTGCAACCGCCCACCAGGCATTCAGGTAGTCGGCGCGACGGTTTTCATGCTTCAGGTAGTAGGCATGTTCCCAGACATCGTTGACCAGCACCGGAAAGTGGCCCCGTGTCAGCGGATTGTCGTGACCGGTGGTGGTATACACCTGCAGTACTCCGCGGTCCTTGTCGACGCGCGCGAGCCAGACCCATCCGGAGCCGAAGACCTTGCTCCCCGCTTCGACGAAGCGGGCCTTGAACTGCTCGAAACCGCCGAAATCGCGTTTGATCGCGTCGGCAAGCGCGCCGGTGGGGTGACCGCCGGCACCCGGCGACATGGCCCGCCAGAACATACTGTGGTTCAGGTGCCCTCCCGCGTTATTGCGCACACCGGCTCCAGCCTCCTTCGGTATTCTGTCCGGATTGAGCAGCAGCCAGGTCGCGCTGCGCGCGCGCAATTCCGGATATTT
>JANMYN010000093.1:0-18215 GCA_031382195.1 Betaproteobacteria bacterium | reverse complement strand
GGCAGATTCGCAAATGTACCTAGGCGTCGCCCGTCTGCAGGGACTCTTCGCAGCCTTTCGCGGAGGGCTTCACGTCACGAATCTGGCTCATATGTTCGCAAACCGCAGACATCGCTGCTCCTTCGAATCCGTGATATTCAGGCGATCCTATGTTAATGAAAATGGCGCCTCCCCAGATTCGATTTCGGCCCGGTCTGTCCACCGGCAAGCCGGTAGGCGCAGGGCGAATCGCGATTTCGAGGGACGCGCGGCAATCGCAATATGAGCCTTGGGCATCCTCATATTGCATAGGCCATGGTCATATAAATTCCCGGATTGATCATACGAAACAACCATCCCGGGCCTGTTATGAGACCTTTGACCGAATCCGGGCAAACGCGTATAAGGAAACAGCAGGAATTTCCAAGCGCTGATATTGCTGGTCCGTCGTAGCCCCGTTTTAACGGTACTGCTCAGATCTCCTTAATTTCTCCACTTGGTCTGCCGCCTTCTGGCGAAATTCTCTCTACACTAATTTTTCAAGGACGAAAAAAGATGGCTTCAGGTACCGTTAAGTGGTTCAACGACGCGAAAGGTTTCGGCTTCATTACCCCGGATGACGGCGGCAAGGATTTGTTTGCCCACTTCTCCGCGATCCAGGGCGATGGCTTCAAATCGCTCAAGGAAAACCAGAAGGTGACCTTCGACAAGACGACCGGCCCCAAGGGTGATCAGGCGTCGAACATCCGCCCCGCCTGAAAAGCACCACGATTCAGACTCGAGACCGGGGACTCGCGACCCGGAATCGAGAAAAAGCCCGGGGAAACCCCGGGCTTTTTTTCCCATGCTCCGAATCCAGGTTGCCGCCGGCAGGCAAAGCGGGGCCGGTACCACCCTTTGCAGGTTCAGTAAGCTGCGATGAATATTGCCGCAATCGTTGCGGCCAGCAGGATGCCGATGAGCATCCTGATTTCCAGATCGCGCCACATTCGTACCAGGAAATTCGACGGCCGTGGCGAGGCAATCAGTTTTCCGTGATCTTTCTTGTCCGGCTCGATCAGGCGCTTGAGCGCTGCGGAGGAGTCGAAGAGGTGCGAAAGGGCCAGCCTCGTGTTCGCATCGACGATGATGTTCTGCGGCTTGCTGCTGCGCGTTCTGCTGCCGGCATCCATGGCCGGCACGGGCGCATCGGCGTCGCCGATCTGCAATTTTTCCGTCTTTTCGTTTGCCTGCGCCGCTCCGGTGCGCCGATCGGTCCGTTGCGTCGTTTCGGCGCCTGCGCGCTCAACGCCGAGTTCGTTCAGGCACGCGCGCAAATCCGCCGCGAACTGGTGGGCGTCCTGATAGCGCTCGCCGGCATCTTTTTCCAGCGCCTTTGCCACCACGAGGTCCAGCATCGCGGGAACCTGGCGATTGATGCGGCTCGGCGGAACCGGCCGCAGATGGGAGACGTTGTACATCATCTCCGTTGCGTCTTCGCCCGCGAACAGCTTGGTCCTGGTTAGTAATTCGTAAAGCACGGTACCCAGCGAGAAAATATCGGACCGCTGGTCGACGGGGCGCCCGGCCACTTGCTCCGGCGACATGTAGCGCGGGGTACCCATCATCAGACCGGTCTTCGTCTTGAGATCCGATGTACGCATGCGCGCGATGCCAAAGTCCATGATCTTCACGCGCCCGCCCCCGACGAGCATGATGTTGGGCGGCTTGATGTCGCGATGAACCACGCCGCGGTCGTGCGCAAAAGCAAGGGCGTCCGCGACCCGCTCAGCGATGCTCAATGCCTCCGCGATCGAGAACCGGCGCTTCGTCGCCTCCGCGCCGAGGTCCACGCCTTCGAGCAACTCCATGGCCATATAGACCATCTCGCCTTCGCGACCGACGTCGTAGATGGTCACGATGCCGGGATGTCCGAGCTTGCCGGCTGCTCGCGCTTCCTGAGTGAAGCGCGCTTCGTACTCCCTGCGGTCCGTGTCGTCCGCTGGGACGAATACGGTCTTGATGGCGAGCTGGCGATCGAGCGCAGGATCCTCGGCCCGGAATACGATGCCCATGGCGCCGCGGCCGAGTTCACCGAGAATCTTGTAGCGCCCCAGTTGCGTCAACTCGCTCATCGCAACACCCGATCACGCAAGCGTTGAAGCAAATTTCGCTCACTGCGCGGCGTGAAAGCATAATCGACAGTCATCGACCTGCCGGCATGCAGATCGACGCTGATCCGGAATGGTACCTCGCCTTTTCGCCGCAGCTCGATCGCATGCGCTCCGGGTTCGATTCGAAGGCTTGCAATCGGGGGACTTTTCCCTTTTGCCACACCGTCCACGAAGATTTCGCCTTCCGGATAGATGTCAAACGCGAGCGTGGCTGGCTGGCCAGCGCGCAACTCGCGGCGAATGTTTTCGTGAAAGTGCGTCACCACGGCAAGGATACCGATCAGCACGATCGCGCCTATGACCGCGACTATTTTGCGGCGGCGAAGCGCGGAAGCGGGGTCCGGCGCGAATAATTCGTGTGTGCGCACGTTGCCGTCGGTAAATATCCCGGCCGGCCGGATTGAGATCGCTCGTGCAGGGGCGGATTCTGCGAGAGCTTCGCGGAAGGATCGTGACACGAACAGACGCCCCGGGCCCGCAAAGTGCGCAATGGCCGAGGCGGTACCGATGGCATCGCCGATCAGACCCTGGTGGCCGCCGTCGTCCGGTGCGACCCGGATCGCGCCATGGTTGACAGCTACCGCCATGGGAACGCCGGCGCTCATTGCACTCATGCAGCGCTGCGCGATGTCGAGGGCGGCCACCGGATCTCCGAGCACGGCGATCGCCATGCCGTCCGGAGCATCCAAAATGATGCGGTTGTGCACGCGAACACCTATCAGCGCCACCGCGAGCGCGGATGCAACCTGCGCCCGCAAACGCGCCTGCTCGGGCACCGGCCGCCGCGCAAACTCGGTTATGCGAATAAATACGAAGCTGGCCAGCGCAGGCAGGAAACCTGGTTCGTTCACTTTGGCGGTTGAAGTGGATTGGACTCGGCGGATTTTACACGCAGCGGCGCGGCGCCGCCGGTTATGAGAAGGTCGACGCTACGGCGCGGTCGCGGAGCAAAGGTGAAAGACGAGAGATCGAAGAAGAAGGCAACAATCAATGGCGTCATAGCCCGGACCAATCGTTCCTGGGTTGATCTTTTTTTTGATTATCTGACGAGGCACATCGTACGGTGGTTTCTGGCGCGATGTCCCGGGGATCGGCTCGGCGATGACCCGATGCAATGGACGTTTTTGGGCTGCGCAAAGGCCCGTTTTCCAGCTAAAGTTCAGTTTGGTGGTGCCGATCCAGTATAGACGCGGAAGCGAGAGGTTATTGAACGAGTATGAAATCCTATGAAACCGAAATTGCGTTTGTTGGGGCCGCGCTCGCAATGGCGTTGCAATTTGTCGCGCCGCCTGCAATGGCCGCGGATCTGCTAGTTCAGGCCAGACAGCTTGCGGCTCCGGCACGGTCCTACCCCGAATTGACCTACATTAACGATCAGATTGCCGCTTTGATTACGCGCCTGGAGGCGAATACCAATCAGTTGAAGGCCTATCGCAAGGCGCGCATCCGCGCCACGGACAGGCGCTATTCCTCGCTGACCCGGGAGTTCAATCAATCGCGCAGCCGTATGAGTGAGTTGGAGCGCAGGCTGGAGAAGGCTCGGTCGCTCGATGTAAACCGGTTTCCCGCGCCTGCGGGTAGCGACCGGGGCAGTTCCTCGTCCGATGTTCGTGAGCGGGCGATTGCCGGGGAGGATAAGAAATACCAGCAGGCCAAGGCTTCCCTGCGGCAAAGCCTCAAGTCACTCTCCGATCACTACGACCAGCAGTTGCGCGAAATCGCCAAGCTCAGATGATTTGGTTCCGGTCTATCCCTGGTTCCTAATACTGATATCACCGCAAAGATTGTTCTTGGTCAAAAACCTAACAGCGGTGGGTGTGGTCCGAGGGCCCAGTCTCATTTGTCTTCCCGGATCGCCTCGACGGAAATGACCAGTTGCACTTCGTCGCTGACCATCGAAGAATACTTGTCGAGGCCGAAATCGGACCGCTTCAGGGTTGCATGAAGGTCGCCGCCGCAGACGAAGCGATCCAGCACCATGATCTTGACCTGCTTGCAGATGAAATGGTCCGCGGTCAGCTGAACCGGTTTGGTAACCCCATGAATTGTCAGTTCGCCATCGAATACCGACGGCAAGCCGTCCTTGAATTTCACGGCTCGGCCCGCGAAGCGGGCGGTTTTGTATCTGGCGACGTTGAAAAACATTTCGTCGCTCAGCACGGCATCGAGCCTTTTGACCCCGGTATCAAGTGAGCGCGGATCGAGCTCCACGGTAACTTCGGCCGCCTGATTCTCTGCATCCAGTGTTGCACTACCCTTGCTGATGCCCATGCGACCGCGCACCGAGGACACGCCGGTGTGCACGACAGCAAAGTGCGCAAAGGTGTGGTCCGGGTCTATCCTGTAACGGTCCGCAGCCGACGCCGGGTCGCCCGCGAATGCGGCGAAAAAATAGCCCAATACGAGAGAGCCAGATTTCATCACGATCTCCTTGTTTGCGCGTTGCCGAATCCCGCTGCCGATGCCCGTCCCGGATGCCAGGACTTGGCGCTTCTCGCATTATCGCCGGGTCACGCCGTGTCGCGCCATCGCACGGTCTGCGCTGGCCGCCGTCGTGGCTGTTAACATCTCCGGATCGGGAATGCGTCACCCGCGCCCGACACTATTCTGGAGGACAAGTCATGCATCCGAAAGCCAGGTACGTTTTTACGGCCAGTCTCGACGTGGAACCCGCGAAGGAGGATTTGTTCAATGAACTTTATGACTCCGAGCATGTTCCGTTCCTGCTCGCGGTGCCGGGGGTGCTTGCGGTGACCCGCGTGAGGGCCGAGCCGGCCGCCGCGATGAGGATAGACGGACAGATGAAGGCGCTGGCCGCCGAAGGGGAGCCAAAATACAGCGCCATCTACGAACTCGAGAGCGCCGAGGTCCTGCTAAGCGATGCCTGGGCAAAGGCCGTTGACCAGGGTCGCTGGCCGCAGGAAATTCGCCCTTACATTCGTGCGCGGCGGCATACCCTCAAGAAGATCATGCGCTGATTACGGCGATTTGCTTGTCACGGTGGGCGCACAAGGCCGGGCCTTAAAGGACTGTTGACGGCGTCGCGATCGATGCGGCGCTGCCAATCGCCAGCAATCGGCGCGTATTGCACGCGCAACCGCGCGCACTTCGTACCAACTATCGTCGCGCGCATGCCGAATGCGAATGTATTCAGATTGACGAACTGTCCGCAGGTGAAACAAGTTCCGATACAAAGAGAAAACGTGAAAGGCCCGAAATGAAAGCCCGTTTTTCCTTGCACTTTTCTATGCTTATGACGGCGTTGCCCGGCCGATAACCGGGTTTGCTATTTCGGTTTTCCTTTCGGCACCGGCTTCGCCGGCTGAATTGATGGTGTTTCGCGCTCGGGCGCCCGCACGGCAATTGTAATTTCGCTCATGTGCGCAAAGGCTTCGTTATCCTGGGGAACCGGCAGGGGAGAGGCGGCGCCGATGGCGCGCTGGGCCTCGTGATCGAAACGCTCGACGCCGGATACTTTCGCGGGAATGACGAACATGACTTCACCGGAGCGTCGCAACTGGATCTGGAATTCCGCGACATAGTCCCCGCCCTCATTCCACCTGAGTTGTTCGGCAACTTGCTGCCGGATCAGACCCTCGTAGACCCTGCGAATCGCCGCGTTGTCGTCGAGACCGGCCAGTTGGCCGTTCTTTGCCATCTGCTCGTACAGGTACGCCGGCAGCTTGTTGTCGCGCAGGCTCTGCTGCGGTGCCAGACGAGTGGTGACGGGCTTGCGCGCGGCGGGCCGGGCCGCGGATGGCGATGCAGACGCATCCTGCTTGCCCACAGAGATGACGGCAGGCGCATCAAGTTGTTTTTTGCGCAAGGCGATGGCGTCCTGTTCCTGGCGGCGCATGCGCTCTTGGCGCTCGAATGCGATTTCCTGCGTCGCAACCGTGTCCGCCCTGGCGACCCCGGTACGTTGTTTCAGGAGCGCCGCATCGGAAATTCCCGCACTCGGAATATATTGCGACGATACTGCGAAATTAAGATTTTGCGCATCTTTGGCAATCAGCGTCGTGATGCCGACCAGCCGTCCCTGATCGTCGAATAGCCCGCCGCCGCTCGAACCTGGCGAAAAGGGTGCCGTGGTCTGAATCAGCTTCAGACCGCCGTTGGTTTCGCGAAACCCGGAAACGATGCCATTGCTGATGGTCAATTCCATACCGCGTGGCGAGCCGACGGCGAATACTGTTGCCCCGATTTGCAGCGAATCCGGCGGCGCTATTTCCGCAGGTTTGTCGAAACCGGGTTTCAACTGCGCAAGGTCGAGTTCGCAAAGATCCTTGCCTTTTTCGAAGCGTACGAGCAGCACCCGTTCTATGACTTTGTCTTCGCGGCGGGACACGACAAAATTCTTGCCACGCTCCAGCACGTGGCAGTTGGTCACGAAGCGCCCGGGCGCGATCAGAACAGCGGATCCCTGCGCAACGATGTCCAACACACCCGGCTCGTCTCCGGAGACGATGACCATGTAGATCGTGTTACGGATCTTAGCGAAAACCTCCGATGCACTCAGCGCTAGTGCAGTGGAACTCGTGGCGGCGAAAACCGCCGCAAGGAGCAATCGGGTAGAGAACCAATTCATGATGTTGGCAGCAGACAGTCCATGCGGCGATGAGAAGTATTCTACCTAGTTCCCCGCTATTAATGCGTATTCAGATTTCGACAACCAGCGCAGGATCGAATCGCCCGTTTTCGGTAACTACCCGCAGCGGTGTTTCTGCGGTTCGCGGCTCGCGCCAATTCGACGTCCGGTAACCCATCGGGTTGGCGAGCACGCGGGTACCGCGGACGGCGAAATCGAAGCTATCGTGAGTATGCCCGTGAAACCACAGGGCTGATTTTCCCATCAGCCGGGTCAGATCTGACACAAACGCCGGATTGACGAAGCTGCCAGTCCATCGCGGGTGGACGCTGTTGGGATGAGGTGCGTGGTGGGTGATGACCACGGTCTTGCCCGCGACCGGTTTTTCCAGTCCCGCCTGAAGAAAGGCGATCGCGTCGCGATGCAGGTCGACTGTTTGCTGCGGGGTCAGGAAATCGTCTCCCAAACGAATTTTGCGGAAATCCACCACATATTTAAGCGATTCCGCCATGGCTTGATTCAGGTTCTCCTGGCCGAGCAATGCAAAGTCGGTCCATAGCGTGCTGCCGAGAAAGCGCACGCCATCGATAGTCAGTTCGTCGTTGTCCAGCAACCGCACATTTGCGCTGCGCCGAGCGCGTGCCTTCAAGGCCAGAGAGGCAACCTTTAGCTCGACCTCGTAGTATTCATGGTTACCTGGTACATATAGCACCGCCTGGTGGGGGAAGGTCTCCTCGGCCCAGTCGATGGCCCGCGTGCCGTTGTCAATATCGCCCGCCAGCACAACCACGTCGGCATCGGTGGCCGGCAATACGAATGGCGGGTGCCGGTGCGAGTGCTCGAGATGCAGGTCGGAAAGAAGCTGGATTTTCATTTCGTCAGATTGTTCCTTCGACAAATTCCTGCCACAGTCAATTGCCTGCGTCAATTTCGGGCATGGATTGCATGCGCAACGGCGCTAAAATTTGCCAAGATGCAAGCCGGCATCCACGAGTATTGATTCGCCCGTGACGAGATCGGCGCCTTCGATCAGCCACACTGCGACTTCGGCCACGTCATCCGGGCTTGCCGCTTTTGCCAGCGGCACGGTCTTCTCGTAGTTGGCCTTGAACTTCGCGTAGTCCTCTTTGCTGTAGCGTTCGAGATGCCAACGGGTTTCGATCAATCCCGGACAAACAGCGTTGACTCGAATCTGCGGAGCGAGCGACCGCGCGAGCGCGAGGGTCATTGCATTCAGCGCGCCCTTGGATGCGACATAAGCTGTCGATGAACCTATGCCCATGACGCCGGAGATTGAAGAAATATTGACGATTGCGCCCTTGGCCTGCTTCTTCATCGCCGGTACGCAGGCGCGGATCATCTGATAGGGGCCTATAACATTGACCGCATAGATGCGCTGAAAATCTTCTGCATCGAGCCCATCAAGATCGGCGGCAGCCGCGAACTTGGTAATCCCGGCGTTGTTGATCAATGCGTCGATTCGTCCCCACTTGTCCAGCGCGGCCTTGGCCAGCGCGCGGCAATCAGTGTCGTGGCTCACGTCTGCCTTGACCATGATCGCTTCCGCGCCCGCCGCGTTGCAGGCGTCCACGGTTTGTGTTGCGCCTTCTTCGCTTTTTGTGTAGTTGACGACGACGCGACATCCTTTTTTTGCGAGCTGGATTGCGCAGGCCGCGCCGGCGCCTGTCCCCGAGCCGGTGACGACGCACACTGCTCCTTCGAGCTTCATTGTTTTTCTCCTCCGAGGATCGTGACGAACGCGGGAAAATCGCGACACTATGGAAAGCGGTTCTCCATTCGATACGTATTATCGCCGAGCCGCGCCAGCCCTGCACTTCCGGGACCGGAAAAAGCAAAGGCCCGCACCGCGGGCCTTTCTGCCACTGCGAAAACTTCGCCCTGACGGGCGACATGACTGTTGCCTTTGGTGTTGTTCAGCGCGGGGTCACGGCGACGTTCACCCGCAACTGGTCGCCCGGGTTGTAGGGCAGCCGGGTCGAGAAGCGCTGGCCGTCGTATTCGTAGGTCACCATGTACCCGGTGGTAACGGCCTGGAAATTATCAACTTGGCGGCAGCGCTGCACCGGCGTGGTGGTTGTAACAGTGGCGTTGGCGCTGTTCTGGTTGGCAATTGTGTCGCCGGTGACAGCTCCTACGCCGGCGCCTACCGCGGCGCCCGCGATTCGGCCATTGCCGCGGCCAACCTGGGCGCCTAGCAAACCGCCCGCGACGCCGCCGATGATGGCGCCGAGATAGTTGCGTTGCTGCGGTACTGGCTGGATAACCTGTTGCGATTCGGTCCAGCACTGTTGCGTGGGACGGTTAACCTGTTCGGTGATCGGCGCCACTCCAACCACGGTGGCCAGCGCCTCATATGCGTGAGCGTTTACTTGCGTAAGTGCCAGCATGCACGCGATGGCGATCGATATCCTGTTCATGACCTTATCCCTCCTGACTCTGAGTTCAGCCTCGACTGGTGTTGTCTGCCTTAACGCGTTGGAGCCATGACGGTTGATGGAGTTTTGTAACGTAATGTAGAAACAAGAGGAAAGAGAAAAGGTTAAAGAGGAAAGGTAAATGCCGACAGGCTGGAAGCGGCCTATCTTTCCTCTCGCCTCTTTCCCCTGTTATCTCGCTTCACTCGCATTTCAGGCACAATCCGGCACGGTGAGGAACGAGCAACAAGATAATAATGGCGTGACGCAGGACGGGGTGGATTCCACTTACGCGTGGACGCGGCTGCTGCTGACGCTGATTCTTTCGGCCATCGGCGGTATCGGCATGTGGTCCGTGGTCGTCGCGCTGCCCGCAGTGCAAACCGATTTCGGCGTTTCACGCGCGGATGCGTCGCTTTCGTATGCCTTGACGATGATCGGCTTCGGCGTCGGCGGCATCATACTGGGGCGGCTGTCCGATCGATTCGGAATCTTGCCGCCCGTTGTCATCGGCATTCTCTGTCTCACGCTCGGGTACGCCGCCGCCGCATCTGCTTCGACGCTGTGGCAATACTCGCTGGCCCACGGCCTGCTCATCGGGTTCGGCAGCTCGGCGACATTCGCGCCGCTACTGGCCGATACGTCGCACTGGTTCTCCCGCCGGCGTGGAATCGCGGTCGCTATCATCGCCAGCGGCAACTACCTCGCAGGAACCGTGTGGCCGCCTGTCGTGCAGCATTTCATCGAGACAAGCGGCTGGCGGCCGACTTTCGTCGGCATCTCGATCTTATGTGTGGCCACCATGTTACCGCTGGTGTTCGCCCTGCGCCGGAGGGCGCCGACGATTCACGATGACGCTGTCACGATCACCCGCGATCTGGCGAAACACAGCCGTCCGCTCGGGCTCTCACCGCCGGCATTGCAGAATACGCTGATCATCGCCGGCGTATGCTGCTGTGTCGCGATGTCCATGCCGCAGGTGCACCTGGTTGCCTACTGCGGGGATCTCGGTTACGGTCCCGCGCGCGGCGCGCAAATGCTTTCGCTGTTGCTCGGCTGCGGCATCATCAGCCGGCTGACTTTCGGCTGGATTTCCGATCACATCGGTGGGTTGCGCACGCTGCTGATCGGGTCGAGCATGCAGTGCCTGGCGCTGCTACTTTTCCTGCCGTTCGACGGATTGGTCTCGCTGTACGTGATTGCGGCGTTGTTTGGCCTGTTTCAAGGCGGCATTGTGCCGTCTTACGCCATCATCATCCGAGAGTATTTCCCGTCGAAGGAGGCCGGCGCGCGCATCGGCATCGTCATTACCGCAACGCTCATGGGGATGGCGCTGGGCGGCTGGATGTCCGGCGTAATTTTCGACTTGACCGGTTCGTACCGGGTGGCGTTCCTCAACGGTATCGCGTGGAACGTCGTGAACATGGCGATCGCGCTGATGCTGCTCGGCAGGAGCAGGAAGTGGGGCATTGCCGTGGCGGCATAGCTGCCACGCGAAGTTCGGTTTCGGCTGATGCTTGTGGTTAGTGCAGGGAAGGCTTCTTCAGGTAGTCGTTACGATCGGCCGATTGTAATCGTACGTTGAGCAGGGAACCCTCGCGCGCCAGGGTCAGCGGTACTTCCGCGCCGGCAGCGCCCAGAGCCCAGACTCTGCGGAACAGATCTGCCAGCGAGGAAACCCGTTGGCCCGAGACCTCCAGCACCATGTCACCTTGGCGGATGCCGGCACGATGCGCGGGTCCGTCCTTGGCCAGTCCGCCGACGACGATCTGGCCTCCGGCGTCCGCCGCATACATTCCCAGCCAGGGGCGTACCGGGCGGCTCGAGCGGCCCAGCTTGGTCATGTCGTCCAGAATCGGTTCCAGCAGGTCTATCGGCACGATCATATTTCCCTGCGCCTGCTTGCCGTCGATCAACTCTTCGACCAGCAGCGAGCCGATGCCAAGCAGCCGGCCGTCGCTTCCCACCACGGCCGCACCCCCCCACTGCGGATGCGCGGGAGCGGTGAAGAGGGCTTCGTCGAGTACATATTCCCAATAACCGGCGAATTCGCGTTTGGCAATGATTGCCGCTTTCAATGCGTGTGCACTCCCGCCATGGCCGACGACAATAACTTCGTCGCCGATGGTGCAGGTGGAGGTGCTGCCGCACGTCAACGCGGATACGCCGAGTCGACCGAGCGGCTGAACCAGTCCGAATCCGGTGGCCTGATCGTATGCCAGCGGGTAACCCGCGACCGCATGACCGCTGTTGGTGGTCAGCCAGATGCTGCTGGCCTCGGTGACGAGATATCCGATTGTGAGGACGAGGCCATCGTCGCGAATGACTACCCCGTTGCCGAGGCGCTCGGTGCCCAGGATCGCTGCCGTAAAAGCATCTTCGGGGATTTCAGAGCGCAACTGCACCACAGCATCGAATGTCGAGTCGAGATCGAAGCGCAATGCGTCCTGACGCGGTTGCATGCCCTTCGGAAATGCCCAGTTGTCCTGCTCGGCCATGAATAAAATCCGGATCGCGTTCGCCGACTGTGGCGCTCCCGAGGAATGTTACGCGATTCGCCGCATCCGTGAAGGGTCAGGCGGGTTGCAATGTGGATGAGATGGGCGCTTCGCGGATCGGCAGGTTGACTAGCGCCGCCAAAGCGGCGAGCCCGGCATCGAGGTACCACATCAGCGTGTAGTCACCGAGATTGACGACCGCAAGCCCTCCTAGCCAGGCGCCGAGAAAAGCGCCGGTCTGGTGTGAGAGCAGCGTCAGACCGAAGAGGGTCGCAAGATAGCGGGTGCCGAAAAGCTTGCCGACGATAGCGGCGGTTGGGGGCACGGTCGCAAGCCAGGTCAGCCCGAGGCCCGCGGCGAAGAGATAGAACGTGAGCGCGGTTTTCGGCGCGGCGAGATAAATCAGGATCAACAGCGTGCGTGAGCTGTACATCCAGAACAAAATGTACTTGCTGCGATATTTCTGCGTTCCCCAGCCCGCCAGCAGGCTGCCGAAGATATTTGCGAGCCCAATGATCGCCAGCGACCAGCTCGCGACCTGCGCGGATTGTCCACACAACTGCACTTCGCCCGGCAGATGCGTGACCAGGAACGCGATATGGAATCCGCAGGTGAAGAAACCGGCGTGCAGAAGCAAGTAGCTGCGGTCTTTGATCGCATGACGCAGCGCCGCCCGCATCCCTTTGTCCGCGGGATTGGCTGCCACCGATCGCGCCTGTTCCGCAGCGGTCGCGGGTTTGCCGCGCAGCGCACGCGTGATCGGCAGTGCCGCCAGGGCGATCAATGCGATCGACCACATCGCGCCCATCCAACCGAACCCACTAATCAGTTTTTGGGTGATCGGCGCGAACACGAATTGGCCGAATGACCCACCTGCATTGATAATGCCGGCGGCCATGCCGCGCTTTTCCGGCGGCATATGCCGCGCCGCCGATCCAATCAGCACGGAAAAGCTGCCCGCGCCCGCGCCCGCCGCCACCAGGATCCCGAGCGAGAAGATCAGTCCTGCCGAGGTTGTCATGAATGGGGTGATCGCCGAGCCAAGTGCCAGCAGAAGTATGCCGCCGACCAGGACGCGGCCCGGGCCGTAACGGTCCGCGATTGCGCCCGCGATTGGCTGCACCGCTCCCCAGACAAACTGACCTATCGCCATGGCCAGGCTGATGGTGGCAATGCCGAGGCCGGTGGTGGTATTGAGCGGAGACAAGAACAAACCCTGGGACTGCCGCAACCCCATGGTTACCATCAACAGTGCGGCGGCGAGCACAACGATGGACCAGTACGACGGCGCCGCCTTGTGGCTTGGCATGATCAGTTATCCTCCGGGAGGGCGGGCTTAAGACGAGTTAATGCCTGTTCGACCTGGGTGTGCAGGTTGGCGACGAAATCGCGGCCGAGGTTCTGTTCGAGCGCGATCTGGGCACGCAGCCATTGCTTGTGCGCGCCAGTTCTCGCGCGCGCGCCGCTGGCGGTCAGCACGAACAGCCGTTGACGCGCATCCGTGCCGGACCTTTCCTCCACCAGGCCCTGAGCGAGCAACGGCAGCAGGCTGCGCGTCAGGGTCGTGCGATCCATTTCCATGCAGTCGGCCATTGCGCTCAGCGACTGCGGGTCCGCGGACAAGCGCGTAAGCAGGGAATACTGGGAAAGCTTCAGGCCGCTGGCGCGCATGTGATGCTCGTAAAATGAAGTCACCCGCCGGGTCAGCCGGCGCAGCCTTGCACCGGTGCAGGCAATCGGAAGGGAGGCGTCCGTGGCCCGGGCGAAGTTGCGGCTAGATTGTTGACGCCCTGCCCCAGTGGCGGTTTTCATGCGAGATCGGACCGTTAAACGTGTATATGCACATACTTTATCCCATTCTGATTATTCCCGATTCGGTACTGCGAGCCCGGGTTGGGCCGAAGGCGAAAAACAACCTGGTTTCCCGGGCTTTTCGCGAGTTCCCACGTCCGTATCAGAACTCCTTTGCCGCCTTCGAAAAGGAGTCGCGTAGCGCGTCGTAGCTTTTCGCGAAGCCGCCTTTGACCTCATCCCAGGCGTTCGATGAGCTGCGCTTCAGTTCGCCGTAGCTCTGCGACAAATCCTGGCGCTGCCGGCGCAGCGTCTTCATCGTTTCCTGCGCGTGCTTGCGCGCCGACGCGTTCATCTTGTCCCAGTTTCTGCTCATCTCGCTTTCCAGGTAATCGATGCGCGCATCCGCGTCCGCGAGAACGCTCTTGGCATTCGTCAGCGCCTCGTCGCGCTGTTCGGCGGAATAATTCTTGATGGCGTGGGCCGTCTCGTCCACTTTTCTCGAAACGTCCTTGCCGGTGGTCTTGCCTCCGGGGCTATCCGCGGCAAAAGATAGCGGCGCGCGGGTCAGAAAAATTGCCAGGAACAGCATGGGCGCAATGCTCTTCCACTTATCGGTATTCATGGCTATTTCCTTTTAGGGGCAACCGGGCGATCCACCGACTCGGGCAAAGCCGCGATGGCAACCGTAGTTTGCGGGAATCGACGTAGTTCTGAGGCAGACCATGCACGAAAAGTTCCCCGTCATAATGTCGGGCGGCGCGACAGGCTGCGCCGGGATTACTTGAGGCTGCGCCGGGATTACTTGGCAGCAACAACGTAGTCCTGCATGCGGCTGCGCAGCGTTTCCGGAATCGGCATGGCCTTCAGGGTTTCCTTGGAGAAAATACAGATGGTGTGGCGGCACTTCAGGCAGGCGCGTCCATCGATGCTGGCATTGAAACCGAGCTCGATGGAGCTGTTGCCAAGCCGCAGAATCGACAGTTCGATGACAAGCGTGTCGCCGAAGCGCGCCGGGCTCAGGAAGTCGCACTGCGTGCCGACGGTCGGTGTGCCCAACTGTTGCTTCATCAGCAAGTCGGCGAATCGCTCCTGCAGGCCGAGGTTGAACCAGTCTTCCATGGCATCGTGCAGCAGATCGAAGAAGCGCGGAAAGTAAACCTGGCCGGCGGGATCGCAATGCGAGAAGCGGATCGGATACTCGACGCGAAATACCTTGCCCATGATTCGCTCAGCGCAGCAACTTGCCCGGCATGGCGCCGGTGTGCTGGTCATCGCACAGCGTTTCGACGCCCGCAACGAAGCTATGGCGATAACCGTCCGCACGCTGCATCAGCCGGCGCCCGCCCGCGGGCAGGTCGTAGACGACCTCGTGCTTGCGCATGCCCAGTTTGTCGAAATCGATTATATTGAGGTCGGCACGATAACCGGGGGCGAGCACGCCACGATCTTTCATTCCGTAGGCCAGGGCGCAGTCCCGGGTCTGCTTGCGCACCAGGAATTCAAGCGGCAGTTGCGGGCCGCGTTTGCGATCGCGCGCCCAGTGGGTCAGCAGGAACGTGGGCGCACTGGCGTCGCAGACGGTGCATACGTGCGCGCCGCCGTCGGAAATGCCCATTACAGTTGCGTCATCCGCCAGCATCTCGCGGATATTGTCGAGATTGCCTTCCGTGTAGTTTTCGAAGGTTTCGACCAGTAACTGCTTTCCATCGTGTGCCATCATCGCCTCGAGCGCCAGCGACCAGGGGCTTGTTCCCGCGGCCTGGGCCCGCGCCGCGACACTGCTGGAAGGATGCGGTTCGTAGTCGTAAGTGTCGTCGACGACATAAATTCTGTGCAGCGCCTCGGCGATGCGCTGCGTGTGTTCGTCGACTGGCAGTTCCGCGACCAGCCTGCGCCGCAGATCCGGATCGCGCTTTAACCGATCGACGCGCTCGGCTGGAGTCAGATGATTCATCGCCAGCCACGCAGGGTGCGAAGAAAACGGATGAATGGTGGTTTCCAGACCCATCATGACACCGATCGGCCGGCAGCCGACCTGTCCGTTCACATCCACACCGGCCTTGCGCGCGGCGTGAATCTGCGCGCGAGTCTCGCGCCACAGGTCGGGGGCGTTGTTTACCTGAAGCAGCAGCACGGACAAAGGCCGGCCGGCAACCTCTGCCGCACCGCGCAGGATGTCGAATTCTCCGGGACCGAAATCGGAATTGACTTCGATGACGCCGCGCCCGGCGCGTTTCATGGCCGCGGCAAGGCCGAACAATTCCGGCTCGCGCGCCGACAGGCTGGGCGTGGATCGTCCGTCGGCGGCGCGATGCTTGATGGTGCGCGAAGTGGTGAAGCCGAGCGCACCGGCGCGCAACGCCTGCTCCAGGAGTTCGCCCATCTGCGCGATTTCGTCGTCATTTGGTGCGGCGGCATGATCGGCACCGCGATCGCCCATCACGTAAAAGCGCAGCGCGGCGTGGGGCACCTGCGCGCCGACGTCGATCATCTTCGGCGCCGCTTCGAGTGCATCGAGGTAGTCGGGGAAGGATTCCCAGTTGAATTTCACGCCTTCGGCCAGCACCGTGCCGGGAATGTCCTCGACGCCTTCCATCAGGTTGATGAGATAGGGCGCCGCACCTTTTCGTACGGGAGCAAAGCCGACGCCGCAGTTGCCGAACACGACCGTCGTCACGCCGTGCCACGACGAGGGCGTCAGATACGGGTCCCAGGTGGCCTGGCCGTCGTAATGGGTATGGATGTCGACGAAGCCTGGCGTGACCAGCAATCCCCGGGCGTCGATTTCGCGGTGTCCGCGACCGATATCGCCGCCGATCGCAGAGATCAATTCACCGTCGAGCGCAACGTCGCCGATGCGCCGCGCCGCGCCGGTGCCATCGATGAGCGTGCCGCCGCGAATTACGATATCGTGCATGAAGCTTCTCCGCAACGTATGGGTTTTGGAATGGCCCGTTCGGGTGCATTGCCGTTTCGATCTTATAGTCGAAGCTTCGCGTAAGTGCAACCCGCAATATTTAATCGATATTCAAAATGGCGGGTCGCGCCAAACCACGAGCTTGGTCATGATTTCCGAACCCGAAGCGAACCGCTTCACTGCACTGGGCCTCGCAATCTCCGGCATGCTGGCACTGGCTGTCGCCATGGGCGTGGGCCGCTTCGCATTCACGCCGATTCTGCCGATGATGCAGAAAGATTATGGCCTGACGCTGCGCATGGCGGGCTTGCTGGCCTCAGCGAATTATGTCGGCTATTTCATCGGCGCGTTGTCGGCAATCTGGATCCGGGCGAGGATCGCAACAGTGGTGCGCTTCTCGCTGGTGGCGGTAGCCGTGCTGACCGGCACCATGGGCCTGACGCAACAACCGCTCGCTTGGCTGGTGCTGCGCGGAATCGCGGGCCTGGTCAGTGCGTGGACCCTTATATTTGTCTCTGCGTACATTCTTGAACAGCTTGCGATACTGGGTAATCGGCAACTCGGCGGCGTTGTGTTCAGCGGTGTCGGGTTTGGCATCGTGCTGGCCGGCGCAGCCTGCCTGCTGTTTTTGCAACTGTCGTGGCCGGCCGATCAGGCCTGGATTGCCGTCGGCGCCATCGCGCTGGTGCTTGCGTTCGCCTGTTGGCCCGGTTTTCACAATGCGACGCAATCGCGCACCGTAACCAGGGCCGACGCCTCGCCGCTGCGGTCGCGCTCACGCATGGTCGTGATTGTTTGCTACGGAATCTTCGGCTTTGGCTACATCATTCCCGGCACCTTCCTGCCGGCCATGGCGAAGCAGGTCATTGCCGATCCGGCGGTGTTCGGCTGGGCCTGGCCGATTTTCGGAAGTGCCGCGCTCGTCTCCACGCTGATGGCAGGCTGGCTCGCGGCACACCTTGCCAATCGATTCATTTGGGCGTCGTCGCATATGGTGATGGCGATCGGCGTCGGGATGCCCGTGTTCGTGCCCGGCATGGCTGGCATCGTGATTGCGGCGTCCTGCGTGGGCGGAACCTTCATGGTTGCAACGATGACCGGCATGCAGGAGGCGCGTATTCTTGCGCCGGATCACGCCTCGCGCCTGATGGCGGCGATGACAGCGGCTTTTGGCATGGGACAGATAATTGGTCCGCTGCTGGTGAGCCTGGTTGCCGATTTGCAAAACGGCATGAACGTGCTGTTGGTCGGCGCTTCAGCCTTGCTGCTGGGCAGTGCAGCCGCGCTGTTCCGGCGTTGAGCCGCGGTCAGGTTCCGAGCACGTTGAGCACTTCATAGCAGGCACCCATGGTGTGATAGTCGGTCTTGCCCGCGGGGGATTTTTCGTCGCTGTATTTCCGGTTATCGCGCGCGAGAATACGGTACCACGCCCCGTGCTGGTGATCGACGAAATGGTTCCAGCTGTAGTCCCAGATGCGCTCGTACCACTGCCAGTATTTTTCGTCGCCGGTTCGCTTTGCCAACAACGCCGCGGCGGCGAGAGACTCGGCCTGCACCCAGAAATATTTGTCGCCGTCGCAGACGCTGCCGTCGGGCGCAAAACCGTAGACGATGCCGCCGTGGTCATCGTCCCACGCGTGCTTCATCGCAGCATCGAAGAGTTCGGTCGCGCGCGGCGCCAGCCATTCAGGGCTGGTCAGCTGAGATGCATGGCGCTCCAGTATCAGCAGCAGCTTGGCCCATTCGGTCAGATGCCCTGGCTGATAACCCCATGGACGAAACATGTTGGTCTTGTCGTGTCTGTTGTAATTCCAGTCCACCGACCAGTCGGACTGGTAATGCTCCCAGATG
>JANMYN010000092.1:0-2338 GCA_031382195.1 Betaproteobacteria bacterium | reverse complement strand
TTGCTGGCGGCGTCATCGAAAACACGGTATGCGCGCTCGATACGCTGCCGGATAATCTGTATGCCTATCTTGGCCCCGCGATCGGACCCTCCGCGTTCGAAGTTGGCAACGATGTGCGCGATTTATTCATCGCAGCCGATCAAGCCGCGGACCATGCTTTCCACCCTTACAAGCCAGGCAAATGGCTCGCCGACCTGTTCATGCTTGCACGGCAGCGGCTGAACCGATGCGGCGTTCGAAACGTCTACGGTGGCGGTCTGTGCACTTTTTCCGACCCTGCCCGTTTTTTCTCCCACCGGCGCGACAAGGTTTCGGGCAGGATGGCCGCGCTTATCTGGATCGAGGATTGAGCGGCGCATTTGACAGGCCCGCTATACTGCACCGTTGGCCTCACCTACTCAGTCCGCATGTCCACTCTAGCCTGGATCATCGTCGCATCTGTCGCCGGGGCATTGCTCAGCGTAATCAGCGCAGCATCACTTGCCTTGCGGGCCTCAGCAAATCAGATTCCGATGCTGATCAGCTATGCCATCGGCGCGCTATTGGGCGCGGTCTTTCTGGAAATTCTGCCGCACGCCTTTGAACAGGCGGGCAGTGCGCACAACCTGGCCGCCGTGATCCTGGGTGGCATCCTGTTTTTCTTCGTGCTGGAAAAGCTGGTGCTCTGGCGACACTGCCATACGGAGCAATGCGAAGCCCACGATCATTACGGCAATCCAAACGATCATGGCCGCAGCGGCATGATGATCATGGTGGGCGATACCATTCACAACTTCGTCGATGGCATCCTGATTGCGGCAGCGTTCATCGCCGATACCGGTCTGGGCATTGTTACTGCGCTGGCGATCATCGCCCATGAAATACCCCAGGAAGTCGGTGACTTCGTGATCCTGCTGCACTCCGGATTCAGCAAGACCAAAGCATTTGCGTTCAACCTGATTTCCAGCGGGGCGACCCTGGTCGGCGGACTGCTTGCCTACTTCGCTCTGCGCTCGTTGCAGGATTGGGTGCCGATGCTGTTGGGGGTGGCGGCCGCAAGCATGCTCTACGTCGCGGTGGCCGACCTGATTCCTGGCCTGCACCGGCGCCCGGAACTGCACGCAACGCTGGAGCAGGTCGTGTTAATCTCGCTGGGTATCGGTTCAATCGCACTGGTCAGGTTTTTCGTCAGCGGCGTGGCCTGAAGAATTCTAACTGCTTCATGACTCACCACGCCTGCGCTTTCAATGGCCCAATGACCTCTCCAGCCCAGTCCCCAGGCGACGTTTTGCAGGAGATCGCCCGTACCAACGCGACTATCGTCGAGAAATTCCTTCGTCAGCTTCCTTCGTCCGGCAGCGGCGACGTCGCGGCCCTCATGCGGGTCTTCGCCAATGCCAAAGAGCAGCAGCTCGGGAATCTTCGCCTGATTGAAGAGACATTTTATAGTGACCACCTGTCCCTCTGGGGTCAACTGATCGGACGCGGCGAAGGCGCCGCAAATCCAATCCCGCTCGCGAGCAGCGACAATCGTTTCGACGCGCCCGAGTGGCGATTGCCGTTCTTCCAATATCTGCAGCAGGCTTATCTTTTGAACGCGCGATTCCTGCGCGAACTCGGCGAATTGGCCGAACTCGAACCGCGCGCCAAGCGAAGGCTGCAATTTCAGTTGCGCCAGTTGGCGGACGCAATGTCGCCGAGCAATTATGCCGCGACCAACCCGGAAGTCATCAAACTCGCGGCCGAAACCAGCGGCGAGAGCCTGGCACAGGGCCTGAAACTGCTCGCGGGTGATGTCGCGCGCGGGCGCATTTCGATGACGGACGAGCAGGCATTCGAAGTCGGCCGCAATCTTGCCATTACGCCCGGTTCGGTGGTATTCGAAAACGAAGTTATGCAGCTGATCCAGTATGCTCCGGCAACCGTGCAGGTCTGTGAATTCCCGTTACTGATCGTGCCGCCGTTCATCAACAAATACTACATCCTCGACCTGCAGCCGGAGAATTCCTTCGTTCGCTTCTGCGTCGAACGCGGATTCAGTACTTTCATCGTTTCTTGGCGGAACATACCGCCGGAACTGGGGCAGCTGGGATGGGAGGACTATGTCGACAAAGGCGTTTTCGCTCCACTTGAGGCAATCAAGTCAATCAGCGGCGCTGACAAAGTGAATGTGCTCGGTTTCTGTGTGGGTGGCACCCTGCTCGCCTGCGCGCTCGCAGTGATGAGCGCGCGAAATGACCGCCTGGTGGGCTCGTTGACGCTGTTGGCGACCATGCTGGATTTTTCCGAAACCGGAGACATCAGCGCTTACATTGATCGCGATTTTGTCGAGCGCAACGAGCAGGATTTTCGGGAATCG
>JANMYN010000081.1:0-2120 GCA_031382195.1 Betaproteobacteria bacterium | reverse complement strand
CAACCTGATCATGGCGGGCGTTTCCGGGTCGGCGGTCGCGGACGCGGTGGCCACCGGCAAGCCGCTGATTCCCGCCATGCGCAAGGAAGGATATGGCGACGGCTTTGCCGGTGCGGTGATTGCGGCCGGCGCATTGCTCGGGCCGATCATTCCGCCGTCCATCCCGATGGTGGTCTACGCGCAACTTGCCAGCCAATCGGTGGTGAAGCTGTTCATGGCGGGGGTCGTGCCGGGATTGCTGCTCGCGGCGGGTTTCATGGTGGTTTGTTCCATCGTCGCCCGATTGCGCAACTACCCGAGTCGCCCGCCGGTGCCCTGGCACGGCAAAGCGAAGGCGACCGGCCGTGCCGGATGGGCCTTGCTGATGCCGGTGATCATCATCGGCGGAATTCGTTTCGGCTTGCTTACCGATACCGAAGCTGCCGCCATGGCGGTGGTCTATTCGCTGTTCGTCAGTCTGCTCATCTATCGTGGGCTGAAACTGAAGGAGTTGCCCAAGCTGTTGCACGAAGCGGGGCGCTCGACAGCAGTCATCCTGTTCCTGCTTGCTGCCGCGGGACCGTTCAGCTGGCTGGTTGCGGAAAGCCAGGTCAGCCAGACAGTGGTCGCTACGATCCAGAGTTGGTCGACCAATCCCGTCATCGTGTTGCTGATCATCAATGTCTTCCTGCTGCTCATTGGTTGCATCGTCGAACCTTTGCCGGCAATGATTATTTTCCTGCCGGTGCTGATTCCTCTGGGTGCGGAACTGGGCATTGATCCGATCCAGTTCGGCGCGGTTGTGGTGCTGAACCTGATGATCGGACTGATGCACCCGCCGATCGGGCTGCTGCTGTTCGTGGTCTCCAGTGTGGGTAAAATCCGCATTGGGCCGGTCATGTGGGAAGTTTTGCCCTTCCTCGCATGGGCAATCATCGTCCTCGGGCTGACCATCGTTTTCCCACCGCTGACCATCTGGCTGCCGGGTCAGATCAAATAAGCGGCTGAAGGCCGGCGCCAAATCCCTGAATCGAAGGGAAAGCAGGCCTTTTGGCCTATAATCTGGGGCCTCGATCGGGGGTTTGTTGCCCTCGTCAATTGCGGACCTCAATGCAACTCTTTGCTTTCGGCATGAACCACCATACGGCCCCGCTTGCCGTTCGCGAGCAGGTGACCTTTAACGCCGAAAATCTGGAAGCGGCCCTGCGCGATCTCGTGGCGCGTGAACCGGTGCGCGAAGCCGCGATCATTTCCACGTGCAATCGCACCGAGGTTTATTGCAGCACGCACGAGCCGATTCGCGCGATCGACTGGCTGGCGCGTTTCCATCACCTCAAGGCTCCGGTCCTGGAGCCATTTCTTTACACGCTGCCGCGCGAACGCGCAGTGACCCACGCCTTCCGCGTGGCGAGCGGGCTCGACTCGATGGTGATCGGAGAGCCCCAGATCCTCGGACAGATGAAGGATGCGGTGAAATCCGCCGAGCACGCCGGCACCCTCGGCACCGTGCTGCACAAGCTGTTTCAGTCCACGTTTTCGGTCGCCAAGGAAGTGCGTTCCCAGACCGACATTGGCGCCAGTTCCGTTTCGATGGCGGCGGCGGCGATCAAGGTTGCCGAGCGGATTTACCCCAGCATCGCCGAGCAGAAAATACTTTTTGTCGGTGCGGGCGACATGATCCAGTTGTGCTCGACCCACTTTGCCGCTAAGCAGCCGCGCGAAATGACATTCGCCAACCGATCGATGGAGCGCGGCGAGCAACTCGCCAGCCGTTTCCATGGTCGCGCAATTACGCTGAACGACTTGCCCGAGCAGTTAGCGCTGCACGACATCGTGGTGACCTGTACCGCAAGCACCCTCCCCATTCTCGGGAAAGGAATGATCGAACGGGCCCTGAGGGCGCGCCGCCATCGACCGATTCTGATGATTGACCTCGCGGTGCCGCGTGACGTTGAGGCGGAGGTTGCCGAACTCGATGACGTATTCCTTTACAGTGTGGACGATCTCGGCAAGATCGTGCAGGAAGGCCTGGACACCCGCCATGCCGCCGTCGCGCAGGCCGAGGCCATCATCAACGTCAACGTGCATGCTTTCATGCACTGGCTGGAGAACCGGGAACTGGTTCCGACCATCCGCGCGCT
>JANMYN010000065.1:0-2268 GCA_031382195.1 Betaproteobacteria bacterium | reverse complement strand
GCGGTGACCCGCCCGGACATTTCCACGCAGGTGCGATTCCGCAAGGAAGAGGAAATGTGCAAGGGCGCCGGTAAACTGCGCGCTGACGGATTCGGCGGCGAAGTGAAGATCCTCACCTCCTGCCCGTCTTGCCTGCAGGGCCTGTCACGCTATGACGACGACAGCGCAACGACGGCGGACTACATCGTGGTGGAAGTCGCACGCCATGTTCTCGGCGAGAACTGGATGGCGGAATACGTGGCGAAGGCGAACAGCGGCGGCATTGAACGCGTGCTTCTCTAGGCAAACCGCGGGCACGTTAAAGGATTTTTCGGCACGTCCGCCAAGTCCTTTTGCGCAATCATGGCGGATGTCGGCGCTGCATTCGTGCCGTAACGCATCGGAACTGACGGGTCCGATTGTGCCGACATTTAAATCCATCGGCCCGCGCGGTTTTTCACGCAGGCCCGGTGGAATGAGCGGTTAGAGCCCTTTTTCTGCCAGCAAAGGTAGGACAACCCGGGACAACTCATTGCCAAGCGTCAAATGCTGATCGGCATCAAGGTGCACGCCGTCGACTTTGCTCGACGTGACGACGCTGCCCGCGTCGAAGAAATGGCAGCCTGCCTCTGCGCAAACCTTTCGATATGCAGCGGCCAAACCAATGCTCTTTCTGTAACCACCTTCAAATTTCGGCGCGATCGGTCCCTTTGGCGTTTGAATCGCCGGCGGGGCGACCGTCAATATTGGTGGCACCGGCGTGCCGGGTTCGATTGGCGCCGTGCGAATGGCCGAGACGAGCGCGAGAATACCTTGGGAGGAATGCCAGGCATTGTGCTCGTGCATGGACTGGAAATCGTTGGTGCCGAGCATCAAGACGACCAGCGCAAGCGGCGAGTGAATTTCGATGCGCTGAGCCAAACCAACAAGGCCGTTTCGGCCGGGTTTGAATGGATCATCCCAGACAGTGCGGCGACCATTGAGGCAGTCCTCGATGACGCGGACCTCCTTGCCGGAGGAGCGCAGGGCAATCTCCATCACACCGGGCCAGCGTTGATCGAAGGGCAAGCGCTGGCGCGTTGTGGGAATGATGCCCCACGACAGCGAATCGGAGTAAACAAGAATGTGCTGCACAAGGGCTCTGGAAGTTGTGCTCTAAAACGTTCGCATTAACCGGCCAGCCGTAGGCAGGTTCGGTTGCATAAGGGGTTAGCCGTCACGTACCCGAGATTGCCAGTAGTAAGGACGCCGCCTCTTCAACTGCCGCAGCGAAGCGTGCGCCCAATCCGGCTTGAGCTTCATTGTAGTAAATGACTTCGGCAAGAAACTCGATGCGTGCGGCGGCGATGAACCGCGCGCGACTCACCGCGCGAGCCGTCTAGCCTCGGCGAACACGCTCTCCGCAGAAAATGTTGGCAGCTCGCCGCGCTCAAAGGCAGCAACCCGTTCCCCGATTTCGCGCTCCCAAGCCTGTTCGATCTCCGCGAGCGGCGCGTCACGGAGCGAATCCGGCAGAAAGTCCGCGAGTTTGGCTCGCTCTTCCGGCGACAAGGAGCGGGCCTGTGTTTGAAGTTCCTCAAGCGTATCTGGCATGGCAGAAACCTCCATTTATCAGCAACATTCTACGCCCGCATCCGTATGGCCGCATCGTGCACGCTAACGTCCGCGTTGTGCCGCGCAGCGCCGCAGGCGGACGGTCCGAACCAGCGCCGGGTTGGGCAATACCTACTGAGCACTGCGCAATCTCGCGCGGACTCGTTCCGCCATCTGTTGGCTGCGCCCGCGGAATTCTTCTACCAGTTTGTCGCAGGGTATTTTCGCTGCTTCACAACGTGCCGTCATCACGACCCGAATATCGCCATTAGCGTCTTTGGTAAGAACTTGTTTGATCGCGGCTGGATACGCTGCGTGGGTCGAAGGTGTGAACGACCATAACGTGTAGTCGAGTTTGTCGTCGACGATTGTCCAATTTTCCTCGTCCGTGATATTGACTCCTGCCTTGGTCCGTAACGCCGAGAGAGCCGCATTGACTGTTGGATATCCGAATCCGGACGCCTGCACGGAGTCGGGCGCAGGAAGAGTAGCCTCGGCACGCGATTGCGTGGCAAATGCGCTGATGGCGAGAGGCAGCAAGGCGATCGCAAGCATGCGCTGAGCATTTGGCATATAGCTATTCCTCAGGAAAGGGCCCAACGACCTAGCTTAGCCGACGGCCACGGCTTTTCTTGGCCGGTCGGCTGGAGCGCCTTGTTGGGCGGCTTAATCAAGCAGGTGCCAGTCGAACCAGCA
>JANMYN010000886.1:0-8464 GCA_031382195.1 Betaproteobacteria bacterium | reverse complement strand
GAATGAAGAGCACGATAAGCAAGCCGATTATCTGCAGCCCGATAAAAGGCAGCAGCGAAACGAAAATATGATTGAGGCTGATCTCCGGCGGCGTCACCGACTTCAGGTAGAACGCCGCCTGACCGAACGGCGGCGTTCTACCTGAAGTCGGTGACGCCGCCGGAGATCAGCCTCAATCATATTTTCGTTTCGCTGCTGCCTTTTATCGGGCTGCAGATAATCGGCTTGCTTATCGTGCTCTTCATTCCGGATGTGGCGTTGTGGCTGCCGCGCTGGCTGCAGCAGTAGGCGTGTTTTCCTCACGCTCGAGCGCAAGGAAAGTAGCGAACCCGTCGCAGCGATTCGGGTACGCGGACCGATGGCTCGTTACCGGAATTGCTGTCGTGCTTTTGATCGTCGCGCCCGCTGATCTGCGCGCAGAATCGGCGGAGCCGGCGTTCTGTGTCCTGGTGTTCTCGAAAACCGCCGCGTTCAGGCATGACTCCATTGCGGCGGGCATCGCCGCCATTCAGGCGCTCGGCCAGCAGAATAGTTACTGCGTCGAATCCACGGAAGACGCCCGCTTGTTCGCGGATGAGAGCCTGGCGAAATATCGGGTGGTGATGTTCCTCAATACGACAGGCGATGTCCTCGATCCCGGCCAACAGGCGGCATTCGAACGATTCGTCCGGCGCGGCGGCGGATTCGTCGGAGTGCATGCGGCGACGGATACCGAATATGACTGGCCCTGGTACGGAGCACTGGTCGGAACCTACTTCCGCAAGCATCCGGTGATCCAGGCCGCGACCTTGAATGTGGTGGACCCGTCGCACGCGTCGACCAGGCATCTGCCGATCAACTGGACGCGAACCGACGAGTGGTACGACTTCACCCATGACCTCGATTCCGGCATCACGGTCCTGATCCGCATCGACGAGAGAACGTATCGCGGCGGCACGATGGGTGCGGGGCATCCCATCTCATGGCATCACACCTACGACGGCGGGCGGGCGTGGTATACGGCCATCGGGCACACCGCTGCATCCTACAGCGAACCGTTGTTTCTCCAGCATCTCCAGGGCGGGATCAACTGGGCTGCCGGAATCATTCCGTAACCGTTGCGTGGCGCCTTTGCGCTTTTGCAGCCGATGCACCGCGCCAACACGGCAGCATCGCCGCGCCTTGCGCGTCGGGTAAACTGCGGCTTCATGGAGATGGAATGAAGAAGCTAGCGATTTTTCTGCTGCTGCTGAGCAACCCGGCCTGGGCGCAATGGAATAGTGTCGGCGAAGACAACGCCGGCACGTCCTACGCCGATCCGGCCACGATTGTCAGGAAAGGCAGTACGGCGACGATGTGGTCGCTGTTCGACTACAAGGAATTTCAGCGCATGGTCGAGGTCGGCTATTTCTCGCGCAAGTCCCACGTCGAATACGACTGCGCCGATAAGCGACTACGCGGGCTGAGCGTTTCGCTTCACGCCGAAAAGATGGGCGAAGGCAAGATGATTTACGAAGACACTTCGCCGCATGACTGGGAAGAAGTCTCTCCGGGCAGCATGACCGAGATTCTGCGGACGCTCGCCTGCAAGTAGCCCATCGCGCTGTTTCGCCGATCAGTCGATCGCCTGCAGTACGCGGCGAAAGAACGCGTCCGCATAATCCGACCCAGCGCCAATCGCTGCTCGCACCGATGGGTTGCATGATGGCTTCGCGAAATACTTCCGGCAGCGCGCGCCCGAACAAATGCAGCAAGGCCAGCGACAGCTGGTTGATGCGCACGTCGTTGTATTCCCAGAATGTGCCCGGTGGTTGCAGCGGACGAGGATCGCCTTTCTTTCCCGCCGCGGTGGTTCCCTGATACGAAATCGTGCGGTAACGCTCGGCCTGATCCGGAATGCCGAAAACTGACCCCTCCCATTCGCTGGTCTGTTGCAGCAAATGTTCCCAGGTTACCAGCGCGTTGCGGCCCGCGTCGAACCCGAGACCGGGTACGCGCACTCGAACGGGTTCGTTCACGTCGGGCAGCAAGCCGCGGTCGTGCGCGATGCCGGCCAGAAACGCCAGATAAGTCTTTGCGATGCTGAAAGTGAGGTCCGGCCGATCCGGCTCGCCCCAGGAGATCAGGTTCTTGTCATCGAGAATGATGGTGCCGGACACGGGCCCGCAATCGTGCACCGGCCCGAGAAGCTTGTTCCAGGGCGGAGGATCTTCATGATGGATGCCCCACTTGTCGGTGATTTCCCGCGTCCATGGTGTTTCGTGGTCGATCGAGAATTGCACGGCCTCTTGGAGTTTCTTGTTGGTCATGGCGGATCCGGCCCGGTCGGCATCAGCGCAATCAGAATTACGGACGCCAGCGAAGATAATCGCACAGCGGAAATTTTGCGAGCGCGATCAGGACTTCGACTGCGCGCCAGCCAAGTTTCTTGATGCCCATGCCGGTACGGATTTTTTCGGACACGGGTGAGGGCGGATAGTGGTGAATGATGAATTCAGTCATGGCGTCGATCCCGAAAGAAAAACCCGCTTACTTCACCCTGGCCAGCCAGGCCGGCAATTCGGCGAGGCTCTTGATCTCGCGGTCGGGCGAACCGGGCAAGCGCTCGCGCCGCTGCCCATAGCGGTTGCACCATACGACACGCATGCCGAAGGCCGACGCCGCATGCGCATCCCAGGCGTTCGACGACTGAAAGGCGATTTCCGCGGGCGCCATGCCCAACGTGTCGACGGCCAACTGGTAGACATCGGGGTGCGGTTTGAATACGCCCACCTGTTCGACCGACAGCACATGATCGAGGACAGCACTCAGGCCAGCGCCTTTGACCGCATCGTCGAGCATGCTGGGCGTGCCATTGGACAGGATGGCCGTAACGAACCCCGCCTGTTTCAGATCCCCGAGGACCTGCGGCACTTCCGGAAAGCACTTCAGCGTGCGATACAGATCCAGCAGCCGGGTTCGCAGCCTGGCATTCTCGATGCCGAGGGACTCCATGGCGAAATCGAGCGCATCCGAGGTGACTTGCCAGAAATCGGCATGGCGGCGCTGCAGGCCGCGCAACCAGGTGTACTGGAGTTGCTTGTCGCGCCACAGCGCGCTGAGCGCGCCGGCCTTGTCGCCGAGCACGTCGCCGCAGCCCGCGGCCGCCGATGCGAAATCGAAGAGCGTGCCGTAGGCGTCGAAGACGCATGCCCGGACTTTCAGCTTGTCATCATTCATAGGCTTCTGCCATTCAGTGTATGAGGGGGAATTCAATCACGCGATATGCGGCGACGGCTCTCAGGCATGCGTGCCGCGAACCGGCAGCCGGTTGTCGATCGCATACTTGATTCCGCCGAGAGCGCGGCGACGGAGATGCCCGCCGCCTTGAACTCCTCGAGCAGCCCATTGAGCGTGTTGAGATAGGTCTTGCAGCGGGAGCAGTGTTTGCCGCGATAGACCACCAGAACGCGCCAGCCCGGCATGCGGGCAACATCGAGTTCTCCGCCGCCCGTCAATGGCCACGCGGATCGGGGAAGGGCGCGCCGGCGCTGAATTTGGTTGATTTGCTCATGCGGGAAGATTCCTTTGCGTGTAGTGAGAACCTGGATGCCTTGGAGCGGAACCGGAACACTTATGGACGGGACGGTGCAACGCTCACGGCGGCGGCGTCGACCGTTTCAGGTGCTTGCACTGTAATGGTCATAAAGATACTCGAACAATTTGCCTGCTTCATTCACCAGGGTATCGTCATTGAGCAAGAGCCGTTGCGCACCCCGCAGCATTGCTTCGAGGCCGAACGCGTCGGGCACCGACACACCGCCGGCGTCGAGGTAGTGGATGATGGCACCGATTCGCTCGAGCGCCGCGTCGCCCTCCAGTCCGAAAGTGGCAAGCAGTACCTCGAAGGTCACCTTGGCGCCGACATGGGTGAACTCGGCACCGTCGAAATCGTAACCGACGGCGCGCTTGGGACAGTCCTTCGGGTTTTTGAGCCAAAGCAACTTCGCGCGCGGATCAATGAAGCGCTTGATCAGCCAGGCGCTGGCCAGGCGATCTGCCCATGGCCGGGCCCGTGTTGCCCACGTTCGGCCCTGGTACTTTGCGCGATCGAGGCGCTCAATCTTTCCGGCGATCGCATGCGGTTCGTCGGGCGAAAGCAGCACATTGGCAGCCGCAGTCAGGGACTCCAACGCATCCCGGATCTGCTCGCGGGCGGCACCGGGGAAGAAATCCTGGAGTGCGACGGCTTCATAGTCCCGCCAGAGGCGCGTCAGGGTCGACGATAAGGCAGCGCCTCCGGTCTTGCCGATTCCCTTGCCCACGCTACGAATCTCGTGTAACAGCTTCTCGTAGTCTGGGGTCCGGTCGAATAGCTGCCGGAACTCAGCTTCCTGCGCTTTGTCTCGCGCCTCCACCTCGATAATCTGTGCACTGCCACCCGAAGTCGTGACCTCCTCGGACTGTGCCTGCAGCGGTTCAAGAAACTCCTCCCGGTTGGGAAGCACGTAAACCCCGTCGCGCAATACTGCCGTGCCCAGCGCCTTGAGTGCCCGCCACACGCGCATGCGCACGGCAGGTTGCTGACCCTGCAGCGTCAGGATAAAGAGCAGCCATGCCGGCTTGTCCAACCTGGATTCAGAAGCCATCGGAACTCACTTGTTGAGTTGTAGTCTAAACAACGATGTTACGTATGTGACATACTACGGTACAACACGCCAGACCCCGCTGTGGTCGTTGCCATCCCGGCGTTCGCAGTGGGCCACGTAAAACAGGATCGATCGCTCCGCCCGCCGGCAACGCCCGGTCGATTTCAGCATTCGCCTGCAGCCAACCCAAGGAGACCAGAATGTCCCACCAAAAACCATCCGCCCTGCAACTGCTCGGTGCCGCCCTTGTTTCTGCCACTCTCGCGCTCGCGCTGCCCCAGTCCTCTTTCGCCAAACAATACGATGATGAGGAAACCACCGCCCTTCTGCGGGTGCTGAACAATAGCAAGGTGGGCCTGGCCGAAGGCGTTCAACAACTCACCAAAGGTGGAGAGGCGGCTATCTCTGCCAAATACGAACTGGACGACAACAAAAAGCTCTCCCTTTCGGTGTATACGGCAGAAAAGGGCCTTGGCGAAGATTCCGAGCACAACGTCCTGAAAGAGTTTAGCGGAAGTCCCGAGAAAGCCCCATGGGCTCCGGAAGCGGAAGTATTCAAGGATATTCCGCATGTAGCCCGCGCTTCGGGACATTTGACGTTGATGGCACTGGCAAAACATTCCCTGGCTGACTTCATTGCCATGGCGCATAAGCAGCACAGGGGCAAGGTGTTCTCCGCCTGGCCAGAAGTGCAGAACCACCGCCCGGTGCTTGTGGTACTCATTGCCGACAAGGAAAAAGTAAACGAGGTTCGTTATGACCTCGAAACCGGCCACGTCATTGCGGCCAAATAATCGCGGCAACAGCGAGAGGCGAGAACCATGAAACGGATACGCCGACTTTTTGGAGTCTCCCTGCTTTGTGCAGCCTTCTGCGTGGCGCCAGCCGCGTCCGCAGCAGACGCCGCGCTGGACACGGTGCGGATCGAACAACTCACCGGTCTCAAGGGCGCGCTGAATCAACAGGAGGGCGTGTTCAAGGTCAGCTTCCCGCGCACGGACCTTCGGGTCATGGTTGCGGGTAGTCGGCTGATTCCCGATCAGCAAGCCGTCGTGGACGGCGACTTCGCCATGCGCGAAGGCGAAGTGCAAGGCGTCCTCAAGGCGTTGCGCCGTGCAAACATCAACATCGTGGCGATTCACAATCACATGATCGGCGAATCGCCGCGCTACGTGTTTCTCCACTATTGGGGCGTCGGTCCGGTGGAGGACCTCGCGAAAGGGCTCAAGTCAGCACTTGCCACGCAATCCATTCAATAACCCGAGAGGACCAACATGAAACGGAATGTTCTCATTCTGGTTTTATCGTTCTTCGCGTTGGATGCCATGGCCGAAATCATCGGATTTGATCAGGATTCAATCGGCGCCCCGCCGGCCGGATGGACGTGCGGCGTCACGGGTCGCGGCTCACCGAAATGGACGGTAGAGGCAGATTCATCTGCGCCGAGCAAGCCCAATGTCCTCAAGCAATCCGGCAGCGGCACTTTTCCGTGGTGCGCGAAAAAAGGGGTCGTGATTACCGACGGCTTCGTCGAAGTGAAATTCAAACCCATGCAAGGCAGCGAGGATCGTGCCGGCGGACTGATGTGGCGTTGGAAGGATAGCGACAACTACTATGTCGCCCGCGCCAACGCGCTGGAGAACAATATTTCTCTTTATCACACGACGCGCGGCAGCCGGCGCACCATCGAGTACGTGGATGCCCCGGTGCAAGTAAACGCGTGGCATTCCCTGCGCGTGGAATTCAGCGGCAAGCGGATCAAGGTTTCTCTCGATGGCAAGCAGTACATCGATGTGGAAGATGTGCACATCGAGGGTCCAGGCGCAGTAGGTGTCTGGACCAAGGCGGACAGCATCACCGCCTTCGACGACTTCTCGTGGGGCGGCAGGTAGCACGCCATGAAGTGGGTTACGCGCGAACGGCCCAAGATCGATCGGATCGCCTGTCCCTGGCTCATCGCTCGTTTCATCGACAAAGCGCCGGAGTTTCTGTTTGTGCCGTCCCAGGACGTGCTGAGTTCGGCGGAGAAAACTGGAGCCATTCCGTATGACATCCCGGGCGTAGAGATGTCGCACGTCGGTGAATATTGCAGCTCGGATGCCTTCCTGAATAAATACCACCTGACCGACCCCGGGCTGGCAATGCTTGCCGTGATCGTGCGCGGCGCGGATACATCCCGGTTGGATCTGGCGCCCGAGGCGGCGGGATTGTTCGCCATCTCGTTGGGGTTATCGCAAAACTTCAAGAACGACCACGAGATGCTCAAGCATGGGATGGTCATGTACGACGCCCTGTACGCTTGGTGCAAATACTGCCAGAAGGAGCCGCATGGCTGGCCGTCCAAGGTTCAAAAAGCCTGACGTCCGCGGGCGCCACCCGGCGCGAACGCATGCGTTACTGCTTCGCTATGAAATAGTGGAAGAATGAGCACAGGACGGTCTTTCCTTGGTGTCTTCGTCCCCACGTTCGCGGTGGTGCTGTGTCTCGCTCCCGCGCCATCGTCGTTTGCACAAGGCGGCCCGCCGATGCTCACCGACGATCCCGGCACGCCCGGTAGCGGGGTGTGGGAGATCAACTTCGCGTACCTTCAGGAGAATAATCGGCAGGAGCGACTGCGCAGCTTTCCGCACGTTGACTTCAATTACGGTCTGGGCGACCACATTCAGCTCAAGTATGAAACCGGCTGGCTGTTTACCGACGCACGAGAAGGCGGCGGCGTAAAGAGCGGCCTGGATGATTCGCTGCTTGGATTGAAATGGCGCTTCCTGGACCAGGAACGCGGCGGGTTCGACATGTCCGTGTATCCGCAATTGCAGGTCGAAAATCCCACCGGTTCGGTTGCGCGGAGCCTGGCGGAACCAGGTCCCAACCTGTTTCTGCCGCTGGAATTCGCTCGCGACTTTGGAAAGACCAAACTCATTGGTGAAGTCGGTTACCAGTATTTTCGTACCCAGGAAAATGAGTGGGTGGTCGGGCTATTGGGTACGCTGCAGGTATCGGACGCGCTCGAGTTGATGGCGGAAGTGCGCAGCTTCAGCGAGAACCTTCTGAACCACGGCGACGTCATGGTGAACGCGGGTCTGCGCCGGGCGTTGAGCCCCAGAGTCAAGCTGCTCGCATCGGTGGGCACCGGCGTCACCAACGGCCCGGATACCTCTACATTTATCGCCTATCTTGGCGTTCAACTGATGCTGGGAGAGAAATAAAAAACGCCCCGGTATTGTGGGCAAAACTTCGCAGGTAGCGGTGAGGAGAGCAACATGACACGCAACAAAGTGCTGAGGCTCACTTTAGTGAGCTTTGCGGTTATAGCCGTGGTATTGGGGGGCCTGTATGCCTTCATCGTGTGGGAAGGTTCGAGCGCGCGGGAAGTTGCGCCCGCCCTGGAGGCGCGCATCGCCCAGTGGCTTCTGCATCGCACCGTACCCGCCAACTTCAGAGCGATGAAAAATCCCCTGAGCACCGCCGCGGGCAGCGCGGATGTCTCCGCCGGGCACGAGGTATTCAAGGGCAAGTGCGAACTGTGTCACGCCTATGATGGCAGCGGTAAGACCGATATCGGCGGCAGTCAATATCCGCATCCCCCGGATTTGCGCGGCGCCGATGTCCAGCGCATGAGCGACGGCGAGTTGTTCTATCACATCAGGAATGGCATCCGCCATACCGGCATGCCGGCACGGGAACTGCCCGACCGAAAGATCTGGCAAGTCAGCGCCTACCTCCGCCAACTGCCCAAGGCAATTGGCCCTTCTCCACAGACGCCGCCCGCGCAACCTGTCGCATCGGTGGCGTCGTCTCACTACGTGGGTTCGGCCGCGTGCAAGGACTGCCACACCGAGATCTACGAGCGCTGGAAG
>JANMYN010000861.1:0-5736 GCA_031382195.1 Betaproteobacteria bacterium | reverse complement strand
GATAGGCTGTCCCTGAAAAAGACCCTCGAAGATATCGGCAAGTCCTGATGTCCGACCTGTCCAGGAAGCTAGTGGCCGAGTTCGTCGGAACCACGCTCTTGCTCGCCACGGTCGTCGGCTCGGGGATCATGGGCGAACGCTTATCGGGCGGCAATACCGGCATCGCACTGTTGGCCAACGCGGTGGCGACCGGAGCCGTCTTGTACGCACTGATTTGCGCCATGGGCAGTATCTCCGGCGCGCATTTCAATCCTGCGGTGACGCTTGCCGAAGCCTGGCTCGGCAAGTTGCCGTGGCGCCACGCGGGCCCCTACGTGGTGATACAGATCGTGGCTGCGCTCGCGGGCGTGGTGGGCGCACACTGGATGTTCGATCTGCCAACATTTTTTGCGTCTGAGCATGTGCGCAGTGGACCATCGCAGGTGTTCAGCGAGGTGGTGGCGACTTTCGGGCTGATTACCGTGATTCTGAATTGCGCTCGATGGAAGCCGGAGGCGATTCCCGCGGCAGTTGGCGCCTATATCATGGCGGCTTACTGGTTTACGGCATCGACTTCGTTTGCCAACCCGGCCGTGACCGTCGCGCGCGCGCTTACGGATACGTTCTCTGGTATTCGTCCGGCAGACGTCCCGGCATTTATAGCGGCGCAATTCATCGGCGCAGCATCGGCGACAGGACTGCACCGATGGATAGCCGCACCGCAAAACTCGTAAATCGGCAGAGTCGAAAAAGGCGACCGCGGCTATGATTATCGGACAGGTTGTTCCGAAAGACCGGAATGCCGTGAGAGGATTGTCTGAATCCTGTTCGCTGCCGATTGACGGGGCGCCATAACACTTCGCCGACATTCTGCTGGCGACCGGCGCCAGAATTCCTGCCGGGCTGCCGACCTTCGGCCTGGACGACTACACCGGGATTAACCGAGTTCATGTTGACACATCTGGGGCTCGCTTGATGTCATGGCTGCAATGAACACGCAAGTCGGGGATAATTAAAGACATGAAACCCAACGATTCCCGAATCGCCACCATACAGGTGCTTTATTTCGCCCGGCTGCGTGAAGCTTTCGGCCGCGAGCGCGAGCAGATCGAACTGCCAGGCAACGTGCAGGACGTCGACGGCCTGACGTCCTGGCTGCGCAGTCGCGGAGAGGCGTGGGAGCGTGAACTCGCCCCCGGCAAACCGGTGCGTGTTGCCGTCAATCAAGACATGGCCGCAGCCGACACGCCGGTCGGCAACGGCGACGAAGTAGCTTTCTTTCCGCCTGTCACCGGAGGCTGACTTGACGGTGCGCGTACAGCCCGGGGACTTCGACGTCGGCGCGGAAATGGCCGCCATGCGTCGAGGCAATCCGAAGATCGGTGCCATTGCCTGCTTCGTCGGCGTGGTGCGCGACTTGAACGAAGGCGCGGACGTCGCCGAGATGACGCTGGAACACTATCCCGGCATGACCGAAAAGGCACTGGAAAAAATCGTCGCAGAGGCCAGGGGGCGCTGGAATATCTATGACGTACTGGTGGTGCATCGCGTCGGCACCCTCAAGCCCGCCGATCAGATTGTGCTGGTGGTGGTGGCAAGCGCGCATCGCGGCGAAGCCTTTCAGGCTTGCGAATTTCTGATGGATTACCTGAAGACGCGAGCGCCCTTTTGGAAGAAGGAGAAAACGCCGGAAGGCGGGCGCTGGGTCGATGCACGCACGGCCGACGATGCGGCTGCCGACCGCTGGTCGTGAAGGATTCGAGCATGGCTAAGTCTCCTCCGTCCAGGAATTCGTCGAAGAAGGGTCTCAAACCGCAGATCCGCATCATGTTCCGCAAGGCGATCGCGATGGGACCGGGCTAGGCAGATCTGCTGCGCGCAATCGGCGAGACCGGTTCCATTTCGGCCGCCGCTCGGCAGATGGAAATGTCCTATCGCCGCGCGTGGCTGCTGGTCGACACCATGAATCAGGCTTTCAAATTGCCCGTTGTGGTTACCCTGACCGGCGGGAAGGCGGGTGGCGGCGCCGCCGTGACGGATTTCGGCAAGGAGGTGCTGGCACGCTACAGCGCCATGGAGGCGAAAGCGAGCGCCAGTGTCGCCAGGGAATTGCGCACTTTCGCCGCGCTGATGAGCGGCGGCTGACTGCCGTATTTTCTTGGTTGGAGGCGGGCATCGCGCCCGCAGTCGATGAATTCAACACCTGCATCAAGCGCCATTCGAAAAAGCCTTGACGCATCGTTATATACAGAGGAGCATAGCGAGTGGTGGCAGTCTGGGGGACGGAAATGAACGAGATCGTTCCGCATGCTGACCTCCTTTCGAGCCTCGAGCGGCGCCTATTGCGGGTTGCCGCTTTTTTTTGCCACAAGTGAAGCCTGCATTTCCTGTGCATTGCCTTGACGGGTCCGGGGCGAGCCGTTAATCTTCGTTCCCCGTCGTTATATAGATATGTATACGACGAGATTCATCTGCGCCAATGATCGATATGCCTACATCGCAGGAAATCCTGGTGCCGCTGTTGCTCACGCTCAAGGTCGCCGGTTGGGCGACCTTGCTCGCGGCGCTTTTCGGCCTTGCCGTTGCGTTTGCAGTCGCTCGTCTGCGTTTTCCCGGCAAGGAAGTGCTGGACGCGATGATGACGTTGCCGATGGTTATGCCCCCAACCGTGCTCGGCTACTACTTGCTGGTGCTGGTAGGCCGGCGCGGCGTAATCGGGGAATGGCTCTATGACAAACTGGGCATTACCCTGATATTCACCTGGCAGGGTGCGGTGATTGCGGCGGCCGTCGTTGCCTTTCCGCTGGTCTATAAAGCAGCACGCGCGGCCTTTGAGGGAGTTGAGCGCCAGTACGAGCAGGCTGCGCGCGTGCTGGGTAAATCCGAATTCGAGGTTTTTCTCCGCGTGACGTTGCCACTGGCGTGGCGCGGCATCCTGGCCGGCGCGATGCTCGCTTTTGCCCGCGCAATGGGGGAATTCGGTGCAACGCTGATGGTGGCCGGCAGCATACCGGGCCGCACACAAACGCTCTCCATTGCAGTGTACGAGGCAGTGCAGGCCGGCAAGGACGATGTCGCCAATTTCCTGGTCATCGTGACGTCGATCGTCTGTATTTCAATTCTGTTGGCGTCGGGCCGTTTGTTGCGGCCGCATTGCGCGAACTGATCAGGGTCCCATGCGTATCGAAGTCGATATTTGCAAGACGTTTCGCTCGAGCGGGCGCGACTTCACGCTCGATGTAAAGTTTGCGTGCGACGACGAACTCAGCGTGGTGTTCGGCCCGTCGGGCGCCGGAAAGAGCCTGACGCTGCGCGCGATCGCGGGCTTGGATAAGCCGGACCATGGCCGCATCGTGGTTGCCGGCAAAGTGGTGTTCGACTCGACGTCCGGCATCAACGTTGCGGCGAGCGAACGTGGGGTGGGTTACCTGTTTCAGGATTACGCACTGTTCCCGCATCTTACGGTCGAGCAAAACATTGGATTCGGCGTCAAGCGCTGGTGGCGGCGCAAGCTGCCCGCTGGCACGGCGCAGCGCGTCGGCGATCTGCTGGAGCTATTCGAACTGCGCGGATTTGAAAGGGCTTATCCGTGGCAGCTCTCCGGCGGACAGCGACAGCGCGTTGCACTGGCGCGTGCCCTGATCCGCCACCCGGTCGTGCTTCTCCTGGATGAACCATTCGCCGCGCTCGATCCCATGCTGCGTGCGCGCATGCGTCGCGAACTGTTGAGTACACGTGCGTTATTCAAGGTGCCGATGCTCGTAATCAGTCACGACCCGGAGGACGTCGCGGTGCTGGCTGAAACCCTGCTCGTTCTGGAGCAAGGCCGTATCGCAAGAACCGTCGATCTCAAAACGGCACCGTATCGGGATGGCGAGGGCCGGGTGAACGATCGGGAGATACGGGTTCTGTTAACCGGCGGCGGCGAGTCCGAACCGTCGCAGCCGCGGCCAACGATTCGCGTAGTGAAATGAATCTTTTGTCCTTCGTTATATATGCATAAATATTGCGTTGAGGAGAACGTGCAGTGACATCAAGGCCTGATTTTGTCCGCGGCACGCTAACGCTGCTGATCGCAGCAGCGTGTATCGCGCCGCACGCCACATTGGCACAAACGGATACGGACGAGAGGATCCGCCGTCTCGAAGAAAGCATCGAAACAATGAAGCGCGAGCTGGAGGAGGTGAAGAGCCAGACCAAGGATGCCAAAGACAAGGCAGCGCAGATTGAGCAGCGCACGGATTCGCAGGGCGTGCAGGCCCGCTTCAATGAGGGCGTGACGTTCGAAGATCCACGCGGCGACTGGAGTGTTCGGGTCAGCGGCAGGGCGCAACTCGATTTCCGCCACTACGAGCCCGGCAATGTGCTCGCCGACAATTTCAGCATGCGCCGCATCCGTCTCGGCGCCGGTGTGACCCTCTACAGGGATTACGCCGTCTACGTCGAAGGCGATTTCGCTTCCGGGGACGCGACGGGCACGACGCAACAGCAAATGCGCGCGACGCTCGCCTACATCGACATCAATTGGTGGAAGCCCGCTCGCATTCGGCTTGGCCAGTTCAAACCGCAGATCGGTCTTGAACAGACCCTGATTGATCTGCACAGCGATTTCATGGAGCGCGGCCTGCAGCAGAACATCCTCGATGGCAACGGCATCAATTACGATCGAGGCATCATGGTTGCCGGGGCGCCGTTGGCCGGCACCTGGTACGCGGTAACGGTCTCCAACGGCACAGGCCAGAACCTGGAAGAGAAGCAGGCCAACGCGCAGGATGCCAATGCGGACGGTAAGGATGTCACGGTGCGCGGCGCGCTTGATTTCGCGAAGATCTTTTCAGTCGATGACGCGATCTTCCACGTCGGTGCCGGTTATAAGTGGGGCGAGCAAGCCAACAGCACGACGAGTCCATTCGCCGCCCCTGTCGCGCGCACAGAAGCGCGCGGCATCACTTTCTTTAATCCCGTGGCTTTCAATACGGCCGGTGGCAACGTCAGCAATATCGACCGCAAGATCTTTGCCGGCGAATTGCTGTTAGCTTCCGGCCCGGTCAAGCTTCAGGGGGAGTATTGGACGGCACAGTATGAAGGTACGCGTCATGCGCCTGGATCAGTACTCGAGTTTTCCCCGAAGATCAATGCCGGCTATGTTTCGGCGATGTGGTTGATCACTGGCGAATCCTATGCGGATTTTTACCGGGACTCGGTCCCGCAGAAGATCAAACCGCGCAACCGGTTCGGCTGGGGCCCGAACGACGGATGGGGCGCGTGGGAAGTCGGGTTGCGCTACAGCTTCTGGGACGCATCGGATTTCAAGATCACCAATTCGGTAAGTACCGGGCAACTCGGTGCCGGCGCAGCTGCCGTCACGCCGGCCGTTACCACTTCTACCAACAAGGCGACCGCGTATACAGCCCAGTTGAAATGGATCCAGAACACCTACGTGCGTACCTTGCTCGATTATGTGCGTACTGAGTTCGACACTCCGGTCGTCGCAAATGGTCAGGCGCTCGATCATGAAGATGCAATCATGATGCGCTTCCAGGTCGACTTCTGATCGCCGAACCCTATCTTCACGGGCAAATGATCATGCATAAACCAGTCTTGGGCCTTGCCGCCGCTTTGTGCGCTCTTCACTTCGCTTCTCAGGCGATCGCTGTTGATCTGGTGGTCTCCGCGGCAGTCAGTTTAACCAACGCGTTTGCCGATATCGGGAAGGAATTCGAGAAATCGAAACCGGGCGCGAACGTTCTCTTCAAC
>JANMYN010000833.1:0-1605 GCA_031382195.1 Betaproteobacteria bacterium | reverse complement strand
TACGCGTGCACAGTTACGGCAGCATCGAGGACTCGGTGATCCTGCCCGATGTCGTTGTGAACCGGCATGTGAAGCTTCGACGCGCTGTGGTGGACAAGAGTTGCGTACTGCCAGAAGGCCTCACGGTGGGCTTCAATCCGGACGAGGATCGCCGCCGCTTTTTTGTTTCCGATCGCGGCATCACGCTGATTACCCCAGAGATGCTCGGCCAGGAAGTCTTACATCAACGCTGAGCTGCGCGTGACCCGCGGCTCGGGCTGGTCACGGGCCGCAAGCATACGACACGATTTCGAAATTTCATGAGCGACCAAAAAAAGATCGACCTGGTAATCCTTTGGCACATGCATCAGCCGGACTTCCGCGATCATGGCAGCGGAGAATTCGCGCAACCCTGGGTGTACCTGCACGCCATCAAGGACTACAGCGACATGGCCGCGCATCTTGAAGCACACCCGGGCATGCGCGTGGTGCTGAATTTCACGCCGGTGCTGCTGGACCAACTCGAGGATTACACAGACCAGTTCGCCACCGGGACATTTCGCGACCCGCTGCTACGCCTGCTCGCGCAACCGGATCAGCAACAAATCGACCATGCTGGCCGGGATCTCATTTTGAAGTCGTGCTTCAGAGCCAACCAGCAGAAACTGATCGATCCTTATCCGGCATTCAAGCGACTGCTCGAGATCTTCCGAATCGCCGATAGCCACGGCGACACCGGTAGCGCCTATCTTTCGGCTCAATATCTTCGCGATCTGCTGAGCTGGTATCACCTGTCATGGATGGGCGAGACGGTGCGCCGCCGCGATGGCCTCGTGCCCGGTCTGATTGCAAAAGCACACGGCTTCTCCCACGACGACCGACTGCAGTTGCTCGATGTCATCGGCCGCGAGATCCGCGATGTCATTCCGCGCTACCGCAAATTGTTCGAAGCGGGTCGCATCGAACTGACCACCACGCCGGAATACCATCCGATCGGTCCGTTGCTGCTTTCCTTCGAAGTCGCGCGGGAAGCGGCCCCGGGCGCGCCGCTGCCCCAGAGTCCGAATTATCCGGGTGGGCGCGAGCGCGCCCTCGCACAAACGGACGCGGCGAAGCGCAGTCATGCCCGGCGCTTCGGCCGGCCGCCACGCGGCATATGGCCGGCGGAGGGTGCGGTGTCGCGCGATTTCGCCGACTTGCTGGCGCAGGGCGGCTGCGAATGGATCGCCAGCGGCGAAGGTGTCCTGGTGCACAGCCTGCAAAGGAGCGGCGGCACTCTGCCCGAACGCCCGGAGTATCTTTTCCGGCCCTACCGCATCGACAACGGCCACACCGCGATCACCTGTTTCTTCCGCGACGATCGCCTGTCCGACCTGATCGGTTTTGTATACGCGAAATGGCACGGCAAGGACGCGGCGGCGCATTTCGTCGCCACGCTCGAGCACATCGTCGGCCAGGCGGATGCAAGCGAGCGGCCGGTGGTCAGTGTGATTCTCGATGGCGAGAATGCCTGGGAGTATTACCCTTACAACGGCTTCTACTTTCTCGACGAGCTTTACGCAGCGCTGGAAAAACATCCGCAAATAGCGACGGCGACCTTTGCGCAACTGCTCGACGAAAAACGCG
>JANMYN010000524.1:0-7149 GCA_031382195.1 Betaproteobacteria bacterium | reverse complement strand
GCTTTGTGCGCCGAGGCGAGCAACTGCGCGACTTTGCCGCCCACGTCGGCCACCTCTTCGCCGTCGCCGCGACGCAACTCGATCTGGCGCAGGCGGTGGCGCAGCGCCTCGATCAAGGCATCGCGGCGCCGCGGATTGTCCAGCATGTCGTCCTGCAGGTAGGGATTGCGGTTGACGACCCAGATGTCGCCGAGCACTTCATAGAGCATGCGTGCCGAGCGTCCGGTGCGACGCCGGCTGCGTAACTCGTCCAGCATTTGCCACATCGGCGCACCAAGCAGCCGAATCACGATTTCGCGATCGGAAAACGAGGTGTAGTTGTAAGGGATTTCGCGAAGCCGGATGCCGGTGGACGCAAATGGGGGAATCGGGTGCATCTGTTCAGCACGTCATGATAGAAAAAGAATTCTACCGCGACGCATCAATCCCGACATTGAACTTCAGCCCACAAATCGCCCAATGATGTAATACCGCCCGAATTTGCCCAGCGCCATGAACAACACCGACCACCAGATGTTGAGCCTCAGCCAGCCGGCCGCGACGCACAATGCGTCGCCGATGATCGGCACCCATGACAGCAGCAGTACCGGGGCACCCCAGCGACGTACCCATTCCAGCGCGCGCCCGCCCAGCTTTCGATCCGGAACCAGACGCCCCACCAGATAGGAGCTCGATCCCCCGAGCGTATTACCGACGGTTGCGACCGCAAGCGCCGGCCACAGACTGGCCGCGCCGGTTGCCAATACGCTGGCGAATACGACTTCGGAACCGCCGGGAAGCAGAGTCGCCGCGAGAAAGCTGCTCAGGAACAGCGCGCCCAGGCTGAAGGATTCGTTCAAATTGGCGGCGGGAAACAGCAGTAACGGCGGAAGGATTGGCGCGCCCGAGACGATTCGAACGTCCGACCCCTGCCTTCGGAGGGCAGTACTCTATCCAACTGAGCTACGGGCGCGTTGAGTTGCAAGTTTACGGTCAAAGGCCTTTCGAGTCCATTCAGGCGCTTTTTGAGGGTGAGGCGAATAGCCTATAATTTGCGGCTTCCAAAGGCATAACGGCGAAGGATTTTCATGTCTGAAGTGCACGTCCAGGAACGCTCATCGCTGATCAAGACGCCACGGCAACTGATCGTAGTCGTGCTGCTGGCCTTTCTGATACCGGTCATAGGAATCGTGATGATCGTCAATTTCGTCACCGGCGGACTAAAGGTCGACCGCGGAGATTCCGAGCATAGCGCTGCAGCCGTGGTGGAGCGCCTGAAACCGGTCGGCAGCGTGGTTATCGGGGACGTTCCGGCGCCGGCGGCGCAAGCGCAACCCGCAGGCGCGACGCCGGCCGTGAAGTCCACGAGCGGCGGCGCCGTCAAGACAGCCGCCGCAGGAGGCGCCGGCGCTGGAAAAAAACTCTACGACACGATTTGCATGGTCTGCCACGCGGCAGGCATCGCCGGCGCACCCAAGACCGGCGACAAGGCAGCTTGGAAACCGCGCATCGCCGCCGGCAAGGACGCGCTCTATAACAACGCGGTCAAAGGCAAGAATGCCATGCCGGCGAAAGGCGGCCTGGCGTCAGCTTCCGATGCCGACGTAAAGGCCGCGGTGGATTACATGGTCAGCCAGGCGAAGTAAGACAGTGATCGGTGAACAGCGAACGGTGAACAGTAAAAACCGGAAATCGGGGCGCGGCAAGAGCTGCGCCCTTTTTGTTTTGCTTGCTGCATTACGTCCTAACATGATGCAAGCCGATCACTGTTCACTGTTTACTGTTCGCTGCTTTTAATTGGCAACCTACGCGATCGGCGATCTGCAGGGCTGCTTCGAGCCGCTGCAGAATTTGCTGGCAGAAATCGGCTTCCGCGAGTCCGAAGACCGGCTTTGGTTTGTCGGCGACCTGGTGAACCGCGGTCCGCAATCGCTGGAAATCCTGCGGTTCGTCAAAGCGCTCGGGACGCGCGCCGTGAGCGTGCTCGGCAACCACGATCTGCACCTGTTGATGGTTGCCGACGGACGCGTGAAACCGCACCGGAAAGACACGCTCGGACCGATTCTCGATGCACCCGATCGCGACGCGCTGCTGACCTGGCTGCGCGGACTGCCGTTGATGCACGCGGAGGGCGAATACGCAATGGTGCACGCCGGTCTGTTGCCATCGTGGGAAACCGGCAAGGCGCTCGACCTCGCGCGCGAAGCCGAACACGCATTGCAGGGATCGGATTGGCGCGCCCTGATGGCGCAGATGTACGGCAACCAGCCAGACCGCTGGGACGATTCACTGTCGGGCTATGAACGCTTGCGGGTGATCATCAATGCGATGACGCGGCTGCGCATCTGTACGCCGGACGGCCGCATGGAGTTCAGCCACAAGGGCGGCCTCGAGGATATTCCGCAGGGCTACCTGCCCTGGTTTAGCGTGCCGGGCCGCCGGAGCGCTGACGCGACGGTCATCTGCGGTCATTGGTCCGCCCTCGGCCTGCGGGCTGAGAAAAATCTGCTGGCGCTGGATTCCGGCTGCCTGTGGGGACGCTGCCTTAGCGCGGTTCGCCTCGAGGACCGGCGGATAGTTCAGGTGTCTTGCCCGAAACTGGCAGATTGAGCGCAGCCGCGATCGCGGAGTGCGTAAATGCGGCGAGTTCACGGCGCGATTTCCCGGTTGCGTCGATAGGGGCCAGGAAAATCAGCTCGGCGCGGATTGCCTTCTCGGCGAGAATCAAGCGCATCGATTCCATCAACGTGGTGTCTCCCACGTAGCTGGCGTTCAGATTGACGTTGCCCGATTCGTCGAGATAGCGCAGTGCAACCGGATAAATCGTCGCGCGCTCGTCCACGGCCGGCTGCAGTAACGACGCATGAAAGCGGGTGAGTTCCCGGCCGTCGGTTGTCGAGCCCTCGGGAAACACGCCGATGGCATCGCCCTGCTGAAATGCGGCGTGAATGGATTGATTGATGCGGGCGGCGTGGCGATTCTTGCCGCGTTCGATGAACAACGTGCCGGTGCGGGCAGACAACCATCCGATCAGCGGCCAGAGGCGCACCTCGGACTTGGCTACGAAGCGTACCTGCCAGACAGAATGAATCAGTTGGATATCGAGCCACGAAACATGGTTCGCAACCAGCACCGCGGCATGCGTCGGATTCGCCGGCGGTGCCCCAAGCACAGTCGGCTTGACATTGACTATGGCGAGCACGCGCGCCGACCAGCGGCTTACTGCGCGGCTACGCCGGGAATTCCCATATAAAGGAAAAAACGCCGCCACCTCGAATATGCCTGCGAACAGATGAAGCAGCAAGGCAACTGCACGATAGCATCGGACTGGGGTCGGGGTCTTCGTGCTATCGGAGCGGATCATTTCTGTTCATGCTGGACACTTGTTGCCCTTACCAAGGCGCGCGGGCGAAGGTTTCGCGAAAACGCTGGCTGATTTCTTCGCGCGTGAACTGGTGATTTTGCGCGCCACGCTGCGCGATCTTGATCGAGCCGAGCAGGGAGGCGAGCCTGCCGGTGGTCGCCCAATCGAAGCCATTGGCGATGCCGTACAGGAGACCGGCACGATAAGCGTCCCCACATCCGGTCGGGTCCACAACTTGTGACGCTTTGACGGTGGGAATAATTTCCGACTTGCCGTTCACGACCACCAGCGATCCTTGTGCGCCTTTGGTCACTACCAGCGCTTTCACCAGCCTGGATATTTCCTCGATGCTTTTCCCGGTGCGTTCCTGCAATAGCTTAGCTTCGTAATCGTTGGCCGCGACGTAATCGGCATGCCTGATGAAGTGCATGAGCTCTTCGCCGCTAAACATCGGCAAACCCTGGCCGGGATCGAAAATGAACGGGATGCCGGCTTCGTGAAATTCGCGCGCGTGCTGCAGCATGCCCTCACGTCCGTCCGGCGCCACGATGCCCAGTCCGACATCACGCGCCTCCGAAATGTGGTTCTGGTGCGAGTAATTCATCGCTCCCGGATGAAACGCGGTGATCTGGTTGTCGTCCAGGTCGGTAGTGATGAACGCCTGTGCCGTGAAAGTGCTGGGCACCTGGCGCACATGCGTCTGCGACAGGCGCAGCTTCTCCATCCGATACGCGTAAGGCTGGTAGTCCTCGCCGACAGTAGCCATGATCAGCGGATCACCGCCGAGCATTTTCAGCGAATAGGCGATGTTGCCGGCGCAGCCGCCGAACTCGCGGCGCATGTCCGGCACCAGAAACGAGACATTCAGGATATGAATCTGGTCGGGAAGAATGTGATTCTTGAAGTGGTCGCGAAACACCATGATGGTGTCGTAGGCCATGGAGCCGCAGATCAACGTGCGCATGATATGTACCGGGGTCTAGTGTTAACGATCGAGCACCAATGCCTTGAAGCCGAGCTCCTTGTGGACGCGCTCGGCAGCACGACGCGCCTCTTCCCGGCTGGAATAGGGTCCGGCATGCACCCGGTAGAGCCCGTTCTTCCAGTAAACATTCATCGAGTCGCCCAGCCAGCCCAGATCGATGCGCATCTTGCGCAGGAAGGCGTCGGCATTCTCGGCAACCGAGAATGCACCGAGTTGCACGTAGATGCCCCCGGACTCGGCGCTGACCGGCGATGCGTCGGGCACCGGCGCGGGAAGGCTGGGCTCCGGCGGCACCACGCGGGCAACGGACGATTCCTCGTTTCCGGGAATGATTGCTTCGACTTCGACGATGCCACTGCCCCAACCCAACAGCCCGAGGCGTTGCGCGGCAATGTAGGAAAGATCGATCAGCCTGTCTTCATGGAAGGGGCCGCGATCGTTCACGCGCACCACGACTGATTTGCCGGTGGCGACATTGGTTACTCGCGCGTAGCTCGGTAACGGCAGGATGGTATGCGCCGCTGTCATCGCGTACATGTCATACACCTCGCCCGACGAGGTCTTCTGTCCGTGATAGCGCTTGCCGTACCAGCTTGCCACGCCGCGCGCCTTGTACGGCGTGAGCCGCGTGTATGGCGTATAGGCGTGCCCGAGCACTGCATACGGGCGGCTGGTGTATTTGTTGATCGGTTCGATTTTCGGCGTCGGCTCCGGAACCGAAGCCAGATTGTCCGGCGTGTTGGACCCGGGCCCATCGTCCAGATAATAGCCACCGGGTTTGGAAGACGAGGACGGACGGCTAGGCGAAGATCCGCATGCTGCGAGAAACAGCGCTAGTAGCAGCGTTCCGAAAAGTGCTGCGTGCTGCGTGCTGCGTGCTGCGAAAAAGCCGAAAAGCTCAGTAGGATTCTTCATCGTTAAGTATTCTTATACTCGTTGAAGTCTGCCATCTTTTTCTCAGCACGCGGCACGCAGCACTACGTCTGCACCAGTCTTCGATGCGTATGAATGCTCATCAGCAATCCGACACCGAACAATATTGTCACGAGCGAGGTACCGCCGTAGCTGATGAGCGGCAACGGCACGCCGACTACTGGCAGGATGCCGCTGACCATGCCCATGTTGACGAATGCATAGGTGAAAAAAGTCAGCGTGATCGCGCCGGCGAGCAAACGAGTGAATAATGTCGGCGCATTGGCGGCGATGACCAGACCGCGGCCGATGACCAGCAGGAACAGCACCATCAGCACCAGATTTCCGACCAAGCCGAATTCTTCGGCGTACACCGCAAATATGAAATCCGTGGTCCGCTCCGGCAGAAAGTCGAGGTGAGACTGGGTGCCGTTCAACCAACCTTTGCCGAAAAACCCGCCCGATCCCAGCGCGATGGTCGACTGGATCGTGTGATAACCGGCACCGAGCGGATCCTGGGAAGGATCGAGCAAGGTCAACACGCGCTGGCGCTGGTAGTCATGCAGCATCGACCACAGAAATGGCAGGCTGGCGCCCCCCACCAGCCCAAGTCCAACCAGGATTTTCCAGGACAGCCCGGCCAAGAAGAGCACGTAGAATCCCGCGGCGGTCACCAGCAGCGCCGTGCCGAGGTCGGGTTGTCGTGCTATGAGCAGCACGGGCACGATAACAAACACTGTGCCAAAGATGAAGTTGCGCGGCTTCAGAATCGCTTCATAGCGATCGAAATACCATGCCAGCAGCAGCGGGACCGCAATTTTCATGAGTTCCGACGGCTGAATGCGCGTGAATCCGAGATTGAGCCAGCGGCGTGCGCCATTGACCACCTCTCCCGCGAGCGCCACCCCGAGCAGTAATGCCAGGCCGACTATATACAGCGGCAATGCTATCCGCGACAGGTAATGCAGCGGGACGTTGGCGGCAATCCACATGATGGTCAGCGCCGCACAGATGTTGATGATCTGGCCGATCACCCGTTCGAGGCTTTCACCCGAGGCGCTGAACAATGTGATCAGCCCCATCACCAACAACGCCGCCACCAGGCCCATCAGATAACGGTCGATGTGCTTGACCAGGTAGGCCAGCAGCCGGTTAATCATTCGCCTGCTCCTGTTCCTGTTCCTTGGCGCTCGGCTTGGGCGGCGGCGGCTCCTTGCCGAGCAGATAGTAGTCGAGCACCTGACGCGCGATCGGCGCTGCCGTGCTGGACCCGTGACCGCCATTTTCCACCAGGATCGCCAGTGCGATTTTCGGATCGTCCGCCGGCGCGTAGGCAATGAACAGAGCATGATCCCGATGGCGTTCGTTGATCTTGCTCTCCTCGTATTTCTGGCCCTTCAAGCCGATCACCTGCGCCGTGCCGGTCTTGCCGGCAAAAAGATATTTCGCGTTCATGCCCGCCCACGCCGCCGTGCCGCCGGGTTTGGTGACGTCGATCATCGCATCGCGCACTCGCCTGACGTTCTCGGTCGTGAGTCGAATTTCGGCTCGCGGCTGCGGTTCGATGATAGTCAGGGCGTCGGTCTGGCTGTCCTGGATCTGCTTGACCACGTGCGGCCGGAACACGCGACCATCATTGGCAAGAATGGCCGTGGCGAACGCAAGCTGCAGGGGCGTGGAAAGGTTGTAGCCTTGCCCGATGCCCACCGAAATGGTGTCGCCGACGAACCACTTCTGCTGGAAACGGCGCTGCTTCCATTCCTGGGAGGGCAGCAGGCCGGCGACTTCGCCTTCAATGTCGATGCCGGTCTTTTGTCCGAAACCGAACTGGCCGATGAACTGGTGGATGGCGTCAATGCCAAGCTCCTGCGCCAAACCGTAGAAATACGTGTCGCACGACTGCACGATG
>JANMYN010000814.1:0-2646 GCA_031382195.1 Betaproteobacteria bacterium | reverse complement strand
CGGAATCGAGCTTGTCGTACACCGGCTCGCCCCAGCCGACCGGCACGCCATGCGCGACCGCGGTGATGCGCGCGCCGCAGGAGTCACCGGACTTGCGCAGCTTGTCCATGAATGCCTCGAGCTGCGGCACGATGTCGGGGTCAGGGGAAAAAAATGGATTCTGGTCCACCGAATCCCAAGTCTTGAACGCGATCCGGATCGGGCCGAGCTGCGACAAATAGCCACGAATCTCCACGCCGTGATGCTCGCGCAGCCATTTGCGGGCAATGGCCGCGGCGGCAACCCGCACAGCCGTTTCCCGGGCGGACTGGCGTCCGCCGCCGCGATAGTCGCGGATGCCGTATTTCTGCCAATACGTGTAATCGGCGTGGCCCGGGCGAAAGGTTTCGGCAATGCTCCCGTAGTCCTTGCTGCGTTGGTCCTCATTTCGGATCAGCAGTGCGATCGGCGTACCGGTCGTGCGCCCCTCGAACACGCCGGAGAGAATCTCTACGGTATCGGACTCACGCCGCTGGGTGACGTGGCGGGAGGTGCCGGGTTTGCGGCGATCGAGGTCTTTCTGGATGTCCGGCTCGGAGAGCGCCAGGCCGGGTGGACACCCATCCACGACGCAACCGATCGCGGGTCCGTGACTCTCACCGAAAGACGTCACACAGAAGAGTTTGCCGAGGGTGTTTCCGGACATGCCGACTACCCAGTGAATGAAGGTTCGAGTCTATCATGCAGCCCTTGCTTTCCCGGTGTGCTGCACGAGCCGGACCGGGGCGGGTTGCAGCCGGCGCCACGGTGGGAAAGAAATTCATTGCATCGATGCGACATCGACCGCGGTGATTTAGAATCCGCACTGGACTACGAAAGGCTTCCAACCCGATGCGCCAATACCTCGATCTGATGCGACATATTTTGCAGCACGGCGCCCGCAAGGACGACCGCACCGGCACAGGCACGCTCAGCGTATTCGGGCCACAGTTGCGATTCGACCTGCAGGCAGGGTTCCCGTTGCTGACGACCAAGAAAGTTCACCTGAAGTCGATCATCCATGAGCTGCTGTGGTTCCTGAAGGGCGAGACCAATACCCGTTATCTCAAGGAAAACGGCGTAAGCATCTGGGACGAATGGGCGGATGCGAACGGTGAGCTCGGGCCGGTGTACGGCTATCAGTGGCGCTCCTGGCCGGCGCCCGATGGGCAGCATATCGACCAGATCTCCAAGGTCATCGAGGACATCAAGAACAATCCGAACTCGCGGCGCCTGATCGTCTCCGCCTGGAATGTGGCGGATCTTGACAAGATGGCGCTGCTGCCCTGCCACGCTTTCTTCCAGTTCTACGTGGCCGACGGAAAACTCTCCTGCCAGCTCTACCAGCGCAGCGCCGATTTGTTCCTTGGCGTGCCGTTCAACATCGCTTCGTACGCACTGCTGACCCTGATGGTCGCGCAGGTCTGCGGATTGAAGCCCGGCGAATTCGTTCACGCGCTCGGCGATACCCATCTTTATTCGAATCACCTCGAGCAAGCCCGCGAGCAACTCACCCGCACGCCACGCAAGCCGCCAGTGATGAAGCTCAATCCCGCGATCAGGAACATTTTCGACTTCAAGTTCGAAGACTTCACTCTCGAAGCCTACGATCCGCATCCCGCTATCAAGGCGCCGGTCGCCGTGTAGCGGTGCCCAGTGATCGGTAATTGGTGATTAGTCTCTCGCAAGGGCAAAAGCCCCGAATATCCATCATCGTCGCAATGGCGAACAACCGCGTTATCGGCGCAGACAACAAGCTTCCCTGGCATCTCTCCGCTGACCTCAAGCGCTTCAAGGCCCTGACCATGGGGCATCACATCATCATGGGTCGCAAGACCTTCGAGTCCATCGGCAGAATCCTGCCGGGCAGGACGAGCGTGGTGGTCACGCGCAACCCCGATTTTCACGCGGATGGTGCTATCGTCGTCAACGATATCGATGCCGCCCTGGCGAAATGTACCGAGGACACGGAAGCGTTCGTCATTGGTGGTGAGAGAATTTTTCAATCTGCGTTGCCGCTCGCGGATCGGATCTATATGACCAAAATAGACGAACACTTCGAGGGCGATGTCCACTTCCCCGCCATCGACATGCACGACTGGCGACTGATCGAACGCGAAATCTGTCGTGACGAAATGCAGAGTCTGGATTACGTATTTGAAATATTGGAGCGCGTGACGCTGTAAGACCGTCGTCTATCAGTCTTATCGCACCCACAAAGTGCCGGAGTGGATCGAATACTGCCTGGGCCAGCGGGGTTCACTCCATACGGGTTAAGCAGCCGGCTCAGTTCTGGCGCACGCAATCCACGAAGTATCGGGCTTCGCCAGCCGAGCTCTCCTCCGAGAGGCCATGGATATCCGTGTCGAATCCCGGGAAGGTGCGGTTGAATTCGCGCGCGAACTGGAGGTAGCGCACGATCGTTTTATTGAATCGCTCGCCGGGAACCAGCAGCGGGATGCCGGGCGGATAAGGCGTCAGTAGCACACTCGTCACGCGGCCTTCCAGCTTGTCGATCTCGACACGGTCGATTTCCCGGTGCGCCATCGCCGCGAACGCATCCGAAGGTTTCATTGCCGGCTGCATATCCGAGAGGTACATCTCCGTGGTGAGCCGCGCCACGTCGTT
>JANMYN010000808.1:0-7128 GCA_031382195.1 Betaproteobacteria bacterium | reverse complement strand
GGTCAAAGACAAAAGTAAAGGTCGAGTGCGGAGCAAAGAATCACTGCTTCCGTTCGGATATCGGGACTATGTTCATAAATTCCCATTCAGAGCCCATGCTTTCCTCCGCGTCCTCTGCGGTGAATGCGTGGCCCTAGGGTTGAACCTTGAAAGCCTTGGTGAAGAAATCGGGGGTGCCGAAATTGCCGGACTTGAGCGCCAGCGCCAACGACGGTTCGCCGATCGAAAACGTCCACGGCACACCCGGATCGATTTCCGGCCCGATGGCCAGCCCTTCCACGCCAAGCGCGCCAACCACCGCACCGGACGTTTCGCCGCCGGCGACCAACAACCTGCGCGCGCCTTTCGCGACCAATCCCCTGGCGATCTTGCCGAACGTTTCTTCGACCATCGAGCCGGCGTGCTCGCGGCCGAGTTTGTCCTGCACCGCTTTCACCTGTTCCGGCGTGCCGGTGGAATAAATCAGGATCGGTTTTTCCGCAAGCCGCTGCGCCGCCCAATCGAGCGCCCCCTGGGCAACGTCGCGCCCGGCGGCGATCGCCATCGGATCCAGTTCGTAAGCTTCGTGATCCTTTCTCATCAATGCGACCTGACCTTGCGTAGCGACCGAGCACGAGCCCGCGATTACGACCGTCGGGCCGCTAACCTTCGGCAGGGTCGCGAGCTGGCCGCTTTTCATCAGGCCTTGACGAATGAAATTGGCGGGCAGCCCCATCGCCATTCCGGAGCCGCCAGTAACCAGCTTCATGTCCGCACAGGCTTCGCCGAGCGTCATCAAGTGATCATCAGTGATGGAGTCGAGCACGGCGTGACGAATGCCGTGCTTGCGCAGATCGTCCAATGCGCTGCGAATCGCAGCCGCGCCTTTGACAACGGTCGAGTATTGCACCAGCCCGACCTTGTGCCTGGTCTGCCGCTGCAGCACGCGCACCAGCGACGGATCGGTCATCGGTGTCAGCGGATGGTGGCGCATGCCGGATTCGGACAGCAACTCGTCACCGACGAACAGATAGCCTTTGTAGACCGTGCGCTTGTTGGTCGGGAAAGACGGATTGAACACCGTGAAGTCGGCGCCCATCGCATCGAGCATCGCATCGGCCACCGGACCGATATTGCCCTTGTCGGTGGAATCGAAAGTCGAGCAATACTTGAAATAGAGCTGCCTCGCACCCTGGTGCCGCAGCCAGTCCAGCGCCGAGAGGGACATCGTGACAGCCTCGGCGGCGGGGTTGCTGCGCGATTTGAGCGCGACAATGATGCAATCGGCGGCGGGTACTTTCAGCCCCTTGCGCGGCACGCCGAGCAACTGGACGGTGCGCATGCCGGCTTTGACGAGCGTATTGGCCAGATCGGTGGCGCCAGTAAAATCGTCGGCAACGCAGCCGAGCAGAATGCTCATGCCATTGCTCCACGCTCAATGAAATGGGTCACGGAATCTCCTCCCGGCAGGCTGGTTGAATGTTTGGGCATAATGTTACCGAAAGCCGGACCCGAAAGCCCGCCCGGCCGAGCGCAGGCAGCGGTACGACGGTAGGGATAAGCTGGCTGAGGCCAGCGATAAGAGCCGTCTACGTCTTTGCTTTCCAATGCGGCGGATAGGTCTTGTCGTAGTACGGCAGTGCTTCGACGCGTTTCATCCAGGCGGCGATTTTCGGTCCGATTGCGCTACCCACATTCAGATCTGGTTTCTTCTTCTCCATGCGCAGACAGAGCGCGATGAGCGGATGGAGCTTGAAATCCGCCGCGGACAATTCGCCCGCGAACCAATCGCTGCGCAGGTAGCCTTCAAACGTTTCCAGTTCCTTGAGAAAAGCTTCACGGCCCGCCGCAATTTCCTGCAGGTCCCACTTTTCCTGCTTGGTGAAAAAGACCTGCTGAAGGAGCGGATTCAGCGACTGCGCAAGGTACTCATCGGCCTCGCGCACCAGCCGGCGAATCAAGGCGCGCTGCCGGGGGCTACCGGGAAAGAGTTTCTTACCGGCCGGGTATTGCTCATCCAGGTACTCGACGACCGCCGCCGATTCATAGAGCGAGAATTCGCCGTCGGCAATGGTCGGCACCTTGTGCCGTGGATTGAGCGCCAGAAATTCCGGCTTGGTGAGATCGCCGGCGGAAAACGAAACCGCCTTCAGTTCATAGGCGATGGCCTTGTGCTCGAGTGCAAGCCACACGCGCCATGCGTAAGGGGATCCGGAGCCGTAGTAGAAGGTCATCGCCATGCTTTCTCCTCGATTTATCTTGTCCGTAAGGGGAGTCTCAGCGGTTCGGACCAGCCGACGCGACGCGACGCGACAAAAATGCTGGCAGTACAATCGAAAAAACTCCCAACAGGCATGCAGTGTAATGGATGATTCCGTAGTCCGCGCGATGGCCAAGTGGCCCAACGTCCCCAATGTCTACGGGTGGTTAAGCCTCGACCGGCGCGGCAACTGGCTGATCAAGGGCGACCGGATTGCGAATACCGGCGTGACCGACTTCATCGGCCGTAATTACGCCGCCGACGAGCGGGACCGCTGGTTTTTTCAGAATGGCCCGCAGCGGGTCTTCGTTACGCTCGAGTACACGCCGTTCGTAGTAAGCACCGCTGGCGATGCGCCCAACGCGCTGCAGACGCACATTGGTCAGGCCATTTCAAAAATTTCGGGCGCCTGGGTCGATGATAATGGGTCGCTGCTGGTGCGCTGGGCAACGGGACTGGGTGTTCTGAACGATCGCGATCTGGCAACCGTGTCGGGCTTGTTCACCGACGTGCACGGCAAACCGATCGGCGACGCCGTGCTGGCACGCGCCTTCGATGCCGAAGCGCGCCGCCATGCGACCGGCGTGTACGTCGATTACGCGCGCAGCCGTGTGCCCATCGGCCGCATCCAGGCCAGCGAAGTCGCGCAGAAATTCGGCTTCGACCCGGCACCGCGTCCCGCCGAAGGCGAGCCGGAATGCTGACTAGCTGGCCGGGGGCCAGCGATAGGAGCGTTGACGCGGATACCCTACGTGCCTAGCACCTCGGAGTACCCTTTTAGGGCGCAGAGGAAAGGCAAAAGAGGTCGCAGAGGAAATCGGAATGAATGGAGTGGGTATTTGGCGCGGCGCGGCATGCATCTGTAGTGATAGAGACTTCATCTGACAGACGCTATCGAATCGGAACTATCCTTAGTCAGTTGCGACGGTACAAATCTTAGTTCTTCACGAACGACGCGTATCGAGCCGTTTTAAACGGTCGCTGCTCCCTAAGGCGGACTCTCGCGCTGCCTAATAGCGAATACTCGTTCTAACCGATGCCACCGTTCAGGTTTACCGGATTACCTCATCGGCTTGGAGCAGGATCGACTGCGGGATCGTGATGCCGAGCGCCTTAGCGGTTTTCAGGTTCACGACGAATTCGAATTTGGTCGGTTGTTCGATCGGCAGATCGCCTGGCTTCGCGCCGTTGAGGATCTTGTCAACATACCCGGCTGATCTCCGGAATATGTTCTCGGTGTTAGGTCCATAGGACATCAGTGCGCCTGTAGCGGGGAAGATCCTTTCTCCGTAGATGACTGGTAGCCGGGCCTTCAACGCCAGCTTGGAAATTGTCGTTCGATGAGCAAAGAAGAAGGCGGCGTCGAGTAAGCATACCGCCTGGGCGTGCGCACGGCTGACGGCTGAAAAGGCTGGTCCGAGCTCCTCGGGCGTGCGCGCACTCACAAAGCTCAACTCTATCGACAGCGAGGGCGCTACTGCCTTGAGATCCTCGATCAGCTTCGGGTGGTACGGCGTGGCTGGATTCCACAGGACGGCTACCCGCGTGAGTCGAGGGATAACTTCTTTAAGCAGTTGCAGCCGCTTGGCGGTAAGGTCGGCCGAAATCGTCGTGAGCCCGGTAACGTTGCCGCCAGGATGCGCGAGGCTCGTGACCAGGCCGGATCCGACTGGATCGGCGATGACTGTCATGACGATCGGGATGGTGGACGTGGCGCGCTTGACGGCCTGGGTTGAAAGCGTAGACGTCACGATGATCACATCGACCCTGCTTTTGACCAGATCGGCGGCCAACGCCGAGATCCGAGCGTAGTCGCCACCGGCGGCGTATCGCCACTCGATCACCACATCACGTCCCTCGGCGTAGCCCGCTTCCTGCAATCCCTGGCCGAACGCCTGTACTTCCGTGGGTGAGATGCCCCCTTCGATGAGGAACCCGATGCGCCGCGGCGATGCCGGCTGCTGGGCGTAGGCACTCTGGGGTTTAAATACAATTGCCGGGCTGCCAACCAGAGCGACAAGACTGCTCACAAACGCTCGGCGAGAAAGTGGTCGGATCATCCTGTCACCTCCTCGATGCGCAGTACACCCAGATGAATCAGCTCCACGTCCGCCTCATTCTTGGCGCATAACAGTTATTCACCAGACCGGCCGGTTAGGACTATCAGAATTCGCAGGACGTGCCGAGCCGACGCCGCGAGTCGCCTGTTCGAATAGGTAATGATAATGCGGATAGGGTGGCTGCTATGGAGGAAATGCTCGACGTTCCGGTTTTGGCCGCTTCCAGAAGTTCGTGACTGACACTGCCAGTGAGATCAAATCTGAACTACCGCAATTCATCCGCACGCCGGCAATAGTTTGCTCATTGGCGCCCTCGTCACCGTTTGTTTCTTATATTTCCTTTGCGTCCTTTCTTGCCCTTCCTTTGCGACCTAAAAGGGGTACTCCGACGTGCTACGCACGTAGGGTATCTGCGTCAACGCTCCTGGTACTGGCCAGAGGCCAGCTAGCGAAACCGCTTCGCGGGAAATGACTCTTCGATGTTGTCCCGGAAATAGCTGACAATCGAGGGCGCGCTCATCAATCGGCGGTGGGCCTCCGAGGAAACACCCGAATACTGGTTGAGCCGGCCGTCGGTGAATTCCACCTCGAGCACGCGATTGCGTTCGTCGTAGCCGACCGAACGGATCGAGCTGGAGCTGACTTTTTTTCTGTCCACGCTTCCTCCCCTTCTATGGATTCTGAGCCGGTGAACTGGAAGGATGGTGAAGACCTGGTGATCGTCCCGTCGATTCACGACCTCGAAGCGATCAAGCAGAATTTTCCCAAAAGCCATAAAGCCGTGAAGCCTTACCTGCGCATTACACCGCAACCGAATCGCTGAACGAGCAGCACGTTAAGCGCCACCAGAGCCGGCCTTTTGCGGAACACTATTTACAGAATGTAGACCGCGAGAAGCAGCAGCGCATAGCCCGCAATCAGCAGCCACTCATGGTATTGGTTGACCAGGCCGAGTGCGGCGCCGACATAAGGAAGATGCCCGAGCGGCACGAACACCCCAACCAAGGCGAGGACGAATATCACGAGGCAGAGCAGACCGGTTTTTCGACTTGGCGCTTTCATGTTTTCCTTCCGTTCGTCATCTGACTTCGGTGCGCAATTCGGGCGGCGTCTTGCGGCCGCAATTACGAAGCGGCGTACACGTTACGCCGCCATATTTTTCGATGATCCCTGCACGGCTCCGACGCGGCAGCAGAGGCCCGTCCGAACCACCGATTTGCCGGGATTTTTGTTCGAATTTTGAGATGCTTAGCGTTTAGCTTTCGACAGGCAAGAAAAATCCATCTCGTCCCATTCGGAACAAGAAATCGATGTCAGGAACTTGCCCCGCCTCCCGTCTCTTGATCGGCGAGGGTTGCCTCTCAAATCCTAACGGAACTGCACCTCAGAATTCAGGGGCAGCTTTTATGTGTACTGCAAATCCAAAGCTCGCGGCTCAGTGCCTGGTATCCGTCACGGATGCAGATTGCCCGCGAGCATATGGGAAGCTTAGTTAGGCCGGTTGCCGGCTACCGGAAACGGCCAGGCCGCCGGTGCGGAAACGGGCTTCGGTGCCGCAGGTGCTGCCGGAGCAGCCGCCTTGGCGGCAGGCTTCTTCTTGGAGGCCTTCTTCGCCTTCTTTTTGGCGGGTTTTTTCGCCGCCTTCTTCGCCTTCTTCTTGGCGGGCTTCTTCGCCTTCTTCTTGGCGGCCTTTTTCTTGGCCGGGCGCTTAGCAGCCTTTTTGGCGGGCTTCTTCGCAGCCTTTTTAGCGGGCTTCTTCGCCGCTTTCTTCGCGGCTTTTTTCGCGGGCCGCTTTTTTGCCGCTGCTTTTTTCGCGGGTTTCTTTTTTGCCGCTGACTTCTTGGCGGGTTTCTTTGCTGCTTTTTTCTTTGCTGCCATGTCTGTATCTCCTAATGAAAGTTAAACAAAGGGTGCTACCAGCACTTCAAAGAAGGATTCTTCTCTGTGCCTACCACCGATACCCGGCCCTGCGCCATGCAAGCCGCATGTCCGGTCATCCGGCAGTTCTGTTGGCCGCGCACCGAACCTCGGGTGCGCAGCGCGATTCTTGAAGCAGTAAGGAATAGCGGCCCGAAACGACGAAAATTCATCGCGCGCCAGTGAGCAAAAACGAAAGGGAAAGGAAATCTTGGGCCGGAAGCTCATGGCTCCAAGCCTGGCGCCACGACCTGAAGCAGGCCGGCGCGCGTTTCGTGATGAATGAAATACTGCTTTGCCCGATTTACCCATTCAGCCTGTCAAGTGCGCCGCTCGTTAAACAGGTCGATGGCGACGCGGGTCTCACAAAAATCCTTTCGTCCCTGCGGATCAATCCCAATTCAGGGCTCCACCCGTCTGATACTCGATCACGCGGGTCTCGAAGAAGTTTTTCTCTTTTTTAAGATCGACCATTTCCGACATCCACGGGAAGGGATTATTCGCCCCCGGGTAAAGTGGATCAAGACCGATCTGCTGCGCGCGGCGATTAGCCACGTAACGCAGGTATTCCTTGAACATCGGTGCGTTCAGGCCCAGCACGCCGCGAGGCATGGTGTCCTCGGCATAACGGTACTCGAGTTCGACGCCCTTCTGGATAAGGACGCGGATTTCCTCGCGGAACTCGGGCGTCCACAGGTGCGGATTTTCCATCTTGATCTGGTTGATCAGGTCGATGCCGAAGTTGCAGTGCATGGACTCGTCGCGCAGGATGTACTGGTATTGTTCGGCGGCCCCCGTCATCTTGTTCTGGCGGCCGAGCGCCAGGATTTGTACAAAGCCGACGTAGAAGAACAGGCCCTCCATGATGCAGGCGAACACGATCAGGCTTTTCAGAAGCTGCTGGTCGGTTTC
>JANMYN010000520.1:0-1841 GCA_031382195.1 Betaproteobacteria bacterium | reverse complement strand
TCATGCGTAGCGGTTCGAAAGCGTGCCGACGCCTTCAAAGAGCACCTTGCCGGAATAGGACTTCGGCGCCGAAATCGCGGCATTGTGCGGGCAGAATGTGTTGGCGCTCTTCACGAAAAACAGCGGCTCCGCGGGAATGGCGAGCGAAAACTTGGCTGCCGCCTCGTGGAAATTGTTCCGCAGCGGAATCATTTTGGTCGGCGCGCAAGGCGTTTCCCAGTGAATTTCGTTCAACGCGGTGAGCTCATCGGTCTTCTCCCACGCGGCAAACATGTCGCCCCGGCATGTGCGCACACTACCGGCTTCAAGGATGCCGAATTCGCTGCGGCCCTGCCGCGAGAATCTCAACCAGTGCATCGCCGTTCCTCCGCAGCAATCGCCCTTGTCTGCCCAAGGCATAATCTTCTCATGCTGGCATCGGCAGGGCGTGTTTGTCCGCGCCCCGATCGGCGGCGGGGGCGCCGCGCATGGCCGCGTATTCCACAGGCCTTGCGCTTCTTTGCGGCGCGGTGAGGCCCGATGGTTTACCCCGCGCGTCATTTGCTAGAATCGCAGCTTCTTTTGCGTCCCGGCGCCTGTGCAACAATGGCATTGCTCGATATCCGCAACGTCACGCGTCGGTTCGGCGAGTTTACCGCCGTCGACGATGTCAGCCTCAGCATTGAGGCTGGTGAGTTCTTCACCCTGTTGGGTCCGTCCGGCTGCGGCAAGACGACGCTGCTGCGTTTGATCGCCGGCTTCGATGTGCCGGACGCCGGCAGCATTATCGTCGACGGCAAGGACATGACCGGCATTGCGCCGGAAGCCCGCAACGTCCACACCGTGTTCCAGAGCTATGCGCTGTTTCCGCACATGACGGTGGCGCAGAACATCGCATTCCCGCTGAAGATGGCGAACGTGGACCCGGGCCAGATCGGCAAACGCGTCGAAGAAGCGCTCGAGGATGTGCGCCTGACCGGCATGGACAAGCGTTATCCAAACGAATTGTCCGGCGGACAGAAGCAGCGCGTCGCCGTGGCGCGCGCGCTCATCAACCGTCCCATGCTGTTGCTGCTCGACGAGCCGCTGGCTGCCCTCGACGCCAAGCTCAAGGAAAGCGTGCAGCTGGAACTGATCGGTTTGCAGAAGGAAGTCGGAATCACTTTCATCTACGTGACGCATGACCAAAGCGAAGCCCTGGCATTGTCGCACCGGATTGCAGTCATGAACCATGGGCGCGTAGAGCAGGTCGATGAACCGTCGCGCATCTACGGATTCCCGAAAAACCGCTTCGTGGCCGATTTCATCGGCCAGTGCAACCTGCTCGAGGGCGAGATCCGCTCCTGCTCCGGCGAGCGCATGACGGTCGCGTTGTCCGGCATTGGCGAGGTCGCGGCATTGAACGTGGAAGGCGACGAGCCGGGACTCAAGGGTGCGCTGGCTTTGCGTCCAGAGAAGGTTTCAATCGGGGGTGATCTTCGCGCCGATGCGGAGATCAACCGCTTTGCCGGCAAGGTCCACGATTTTCTCTATCTGGGCGACGTGACGATATATATCGTCGAACTCGCCAACGGCATGCGCATCGAGGCGCTGCTGCCGAATTCCGCGGCCGGGCGCACCAAATTTTTCGAGGCCGGCGACGATGTCCAGGTGAGCTGGCGTTACGACGCCGGCCATTTCCTGAACGATTGAAGCGACGATGGCGGCCCGCCGGAATCGCCTGCACAAGTGGCTGATCGGCGGGCCGCCGTTCGCCTATCTGGTGGTGTTCTTCGCCATCCCCGTGCTGATCATGGTGGCAGCGTCGTTTCGCTATCCGGGCGAGTTCGGCGGGCTGGGACCCATCTTCTCCGAGGGCGAGA
>JANMYN010000761.1:0-2246 GCA_031382195.1 Betaproteobacteria bacterium | reverse complement strand
AGCGGCATGAGTTCCCATTCGTAGTCGCGCCCGACCAGGCTGTAGTAAGCCTGGTGCGCAACGTAGCGCGCGAGGCCGTATTTTTCCGAAATCGCCAGCGCCTTCATCAGGTGCCAACCCGAGAAATTCGAGCAGCCGATATATCGGATCTTGCCGGCGCGTACCAGGTCGTCGAGGGTTCCGAGCACCTCTTCCATGGGCGTCCTGGCATCGAATCCATGGAGCTGATACAAGTCGATGTGTTCGGTTCCAAGCCGCCGCAGACTCGCTTCGACAGCCTCGGTCAGGTGAAAACGCGACGAGCCCAGATCATTCGGGCCGGGACCCGTGCGGAACGTGCCCTTGGTGGAAATGAGCACCTGATTGCGCCGGCCCTTGATCGCCTGGCCGAGGATTTCCTCCGCCATGCCCGCCGAGTACACGTCGGCAGAGTCGAACATCGTCAGGCCGGCTTCGAGACAGATATCGACCAGCCGCCTGGCTTCGGCAACGTCACTGGCGCCCCAGGATTTGAAGAACTCGTTTCCTCCGCCAAAGGTGCCCGTGCCAAGGCTCAAGACAGGGACTTTGAACCCCGAACCGCCAAGCTGCCTGTATTCCATCGATCGTTCCTCGATCCGGCGACACGGCCGCCTTATGAATTATGGGGAGTCGGAATGCAATTCTACGGCACAGGGCGCGGCTCATCGCATGAGATCGCGCACGAAGCGCCATAGTTCATTAGAATTGTTCGCCAGAAAAGGGGGAAAGACCCATGAAGGTAGCCGTAGTCGGTTGTGGTGCGATGGGCAGCGTTTACGCCGCATTGCTCGCCGGTGCAGGGCACGTAGTCTGGGCCATCGACAACTGGAAGGAACACATCGACGCGATAAATGCCAATGGATTGCGCCTCGAAGGCGCGTCCGGCGACCGCACAGCGCGCGTGAATGCGACGACGAATCCTGCGGATGCCGGCACATGCGATCTGGTGATCCTTGCGACCAAGGCGATGCACGTCGAGAAAGCGGCGCAGTCGATGCAGCCGCTGCTGCGTCAGGATACGGTCGTGCTTTCGATTCAGAACGGACTCGGCGGACCCGACACCGCCGCCAAGGTCCTCGGCCGCGAACGCGTGCTGGTCGGTGTCGTCGGCGGCTTCGGCGCCTCGATGAAAGCCCCCGGCCACGCCCATCATAATGGTTGGGAACTGGTTCGCCTCGGCGAACTCGCCGGGCCCGTTTCGCCGCGGCTCGAAGCCGTGGCCGAAGTCTGGCGCTCCGGCGGATTTCGCGTGAAATGCTTCGACGACATCGACCAACTGGTCTGGGAGAAACTGATCTGCAATGTCTGCTTCTCCGGCACTTGCGCTATCAGCGAGCGCACCGTTATCGAAGTGATCGAGGATCAGGACGCCTGGCAGGTCGCTTCGGGGTGCGCGACCGAAGCTTATCGAGTCGCGCGGGCGCGCGGCATCAAGCTCGATTTCGACGATCCCGTCGCCTACGTGCGCGCCTTCGGCATGAAGATTCCGAACGCGCGGCCATCGATGCTGCTCGACCATATGGCCGGGAGGATGTCGGAGATCGATGCCATCAACGGCGCGATTCCCGTGGCCGCGCAGGCCGCAGGCATCGCGGCGCCGTTCAATGAAGTCATCAGCGCACTGGTGCGGGCGAAGGAGCGCCGGATGGGCGTCAGGAAGTGACGGCGGCTGGGGTAAAATCGGATCAATCCATTCCTCACCTGCCAGGAACGCCGCCATGAAGCTCGTCATTGCCTTATTCACGATCGTGCTCGCGTTATGCTCCCATGCTTATGCCGCCGACCCGGAGTACGGCGGGCAGTGCGCTATGGGCATGTCGGAAGGGCACAAGATTGCCACCAATTGCTCGGTGCTGTGGGTAGCCAAGGATGACAAAGTCTATTGCTTCATCAATGAAGAAGCCAAGCGCAAGTTTCTGCAATCTCCCGGGGACAATCTCAAACGCGCGCAGGCATTTTGGGAAGATCCTGAGAATCTGAAGAGACTCATTCGCCGCGAGTGAATCGCCGCGACGCCGGGGACCGGGCACAGGGTCGGACCCGTTGACGCGACCGCATTGATCCAACGCCAAAGACAAGCGGACTTGCCGGACCGTCGGGCGCGTCGTCCTGCGCGGGACGTTTCTATGAATTACGCTAGGTAGTGGTCGACGGAGTTTTCGCCGGCCTCCTTTGATTAAAGCTTGGTTCGATATGATTGGCCCTCTTCTTCCGTAGACTGGAAT
>JANMYN010000752.1:0-3267 GCA_031382195.1 Betaproteobacteria bacterium | reverse complement strand
GATGTGCGTCTGCGCAATCATGAAGAACAACATCGGGATCGATAACGCGGTATTTGAGCGCGATGCAAGAAACGCCACTCGCCGCGCCTTGTTCTTCTGCTCGTCGGTCGCCTGCACCAGCCCAAGAATTTTCTTCTGATTCGGCCAGATCAGACCCCAGACATTGAGCAGCATGATGGTGCCGAGCCATGCGCCCATGCCGATCTTCTGGAATCCGGCCTGGAACGTAAATGCCGCGACGAAATGGGAGCCCAGCAATGCCGCGCCGGCCAGCCAGGTTGCCAACGCCGCCCAGCGGAAGTAGAACAGTGCGCGTGGCGCCACGTGCTTGGTGATGCCCGCGGCCGTGCTGTCCGCCTGGGCCGCCTTCAGGGCCGGCACCTGAACGAAGTTGAAGTAATACAACAGGCCGATCCACATGACGCCGGCCAAGATATGGATCCAGCGGTAGATTCCCGGAAGCATTTCCATGGCTTATCCCCCTGTGACGGATTTGACGATGTAATACAGAATAACAGTCAGCACGAAACCTGCTATCACGGTGCCCCACAGAGAATCCAGCGGGTTCTTCATTTTTCCCCTCCTCGTGTAATCGAACGGGAACAGTGTAGTTAACGCGGGCGACTCCCGCAACAGACAACCGTCATAGGGGGATTCGTATTTCCCTCGATTGGCGGCAAGCACGGATTACGCACCGGCCGAATACTCCTCGACCGCGATAACGACTGCCGTTGCATCGTTGCGTCCCATGTACTGGACCTGATTCTTGATCGATCTTTCCACCAATTCCTCAGCAATGGCCTGGGCTGGTCCGCCCCCTTGCATAACTTCGCCGACGATGCGCTCTCCCAATACCTCCCAGACGCCGTCGCTCACCATCAGGAATACATCCCCGGGGATCAATTCACCATCGGTGTAATCGACCACGAGATGGCTGTCTAGTCCGACCGCACGCTTGAGTACGTGACGCATATCGCTTCTTTCCCAAGTGTGGTCGATCGTCAACTGTTTAAACACGCCGCCGCGCTGGCGATAGACCCGTGAGTCGCCCACGTGAGCCAGGTGATAGAAGCTGCCTTTGAACACGATCATGCTGAGTGTGGTCACCATGCCTTCATACCCCGGATGGCGCGCATTTTCGGACAGCAACCAGTCATTGATCGATCGCAGTAGTTTGTCCAGTGCCTGTGGGATGTTCCAGGTAACCGGCGCACCGTAAAAATCCCGCAATAGGCTCTTTACCACAGTTTCCGAAGCAAGCCGTCCGCCACCGTTGCCGCTCACTCCATCGGCAATCGCAACGGCAACGCCCCTGGTTTGCGCTTCGTGTTCTTCGTATGGCGTTACGATTCCGTGAAAATCCTCGTTGCTCTTGCCGGCCACGGCTGCGGTTGCGTGTCCCAGTTGTAGTTGCAACAAAGGCTTGCCAGGCGTCATGCCCGTGCACACGGCGTTTTTCGGGGAGAAAGAGCCTTCTTCCAGCTTCATGGCTTCAGATGAGAGTAACAAGCAACCTGCGCAATACGGATGTTAACGGTCAGGTAATGGCCCGCGAATGCCCACCTTCGACGGATCGCTCGTGAATCTGCGGCGTGAGGCCACCCGCCTCAACCGCCGCGATTGCCTTCGCCTGATTCAGGTCGTCGGTATATCCGGCGGCGTAAAGGCAACATGCAAGCTGGTTCACCAGAGGGTGCGGAATCGGGACCTGACCCGCCATCGCCTGATTTACCCATGCCGCAGTCGCTGCCGCGTCGACGGCCGAGGGCTGGCTCGTCGTGCCGCGAGTCGAATGCATCTCTTCTTCGAATAAAACCATCGTCTCGCCTTGGCGGAAAAACTTGATGCGCGGCCGTTGTTTCGGATTGGCGAATGGTTCGCCCTCCGTACTTTTCATCAACAGGGCATTGAAACCCGTGGTAAGCAGAAACGCTTCCTGTTGCGCAAGCTGAAGAGGATGGTCAGCACCTACCATACGCAGCCCGCCGCCCTGGACCGGGTCCAGCAATGTAACCAGACTGTGTGCGGGATTGCTTATGCCCAGTCGGCTGCGCAATGACAGCAAATTGGCGAGTCCGGGACAAAGAACGGCGGTCGGTACGAACGCCAGAAATTCCGCGTCAAGCGATTTCTGGGCTTGAGCCAGCGATGCACAGGGCAGCACGCCCAGCTCACGCAGGATGTAAGCGCTGGCAACGCGTCCTGCGCCCTCGAGAGTTCCATGCACAAGCACGGGAACGCCCATGCGCCGCAGCAGCAATACCACGAGCGGTAACAGGTTTGGCTCTTGGCGGGCGCCGCCGTATGTTGCGAATACCAGCGGGCACAGGGCGGTGGCAGGCGGCTTGAGTGCATACACTCGCTCCGAGACGGCTCGATAGAATCCGAGAAGTTCGCTCGCCGACTCGTGCTTCATGTGTAGCGCGGATAAGCAGGCGCCAAGCTCCATATCCGGTACCCCGCCATCGAGCATGGCAGCGAACAGATCGTGTGCGTCCTCCTCGCTTAGTTCGCGGCAAGCGTCGGCGTCGCCGCTAAGCTCTTTGATGAAACGGACAATGCTCATTGCTTGTCGAAAAATATCGCGTTCAATTGGTGGACAGGAGTCATTTCGGTACAATGCAACCGCTGTGCCACTGCTCTTTCCCGTTTTGAAACAATAAATTAGCATGGCGAGTACAATTCATATGCAAATGATTGGTGCGTCGAGGTCACCGTGCCGCATCAACTTGGTGCGCGACTTTCGACGAGTGAACTGCCAACCTCGTCTAGTGGGCACGCGGCAAGCGGCCGACACTAGCGAACTAGGCATGAGCGAAGACAATTGCCCGACACCGCCGCAAAACCCTTACCGGAACACAGGGCGGCCGCGGAAGTGTTCAATTACATATCACGACATCGAGGACATGGATTCCGGCGCAATGAGCCACCACCGAATGCTAACTCCCGTGATTAATACGCTGCCGCGCGTGGCCAGATCGAACCAGGCCTGCGCAACGATCATTCGCGAAGCCAGGTCGATCCGGAAGGACTACCGTAAGTGCCGACCGGATTTCCGTCCAATGCCCGCAGGTTCTCGTTTAGGAAAGTACGCGTGACTGTGTTCCGGCGGACAAGCGACGACGCCGTTCGCATCGAAGTTGGCGACCGCGACCTGGGACCACGATTCTCGATGGCCCGAACACCGGTTAAACAAATGCGCGGACCTATCGACTCGTTGTCGGAAGCTGGGCGCGACCAAATTTTTTTCGCTGAACTTCCAATTTG
>JANMYN010000704.1:0-3426 GCA_031382195.1 Betaproteobacteria bacterium | reverse complement strand
AAGCCTTGGCCAGGCTGGCGGTGCGGAAATGCACGCGGTTCACAAGCCCGAGTTCGACCACCAGGCCCTCCCCGTTTGGGCCGTGGGTTCCCAGCGAATGGGATTCGTCGACGACCAGTCTGCCTTTCGAGGTGCTCTGGGACGTTGTGGTGAAACATCACGCCGGGCGCGCGCGCTGCGGATGCCCTCCCAGAGCGACATGTGCGCCTGCATATCGGCATAGACTGGCCCCTGGTCGCTGGCAATCGACTGGATCAATCCGGTATTGGCGCTATACCCGGACTGGCAAAGCACGCCGGCCGGCGCCTGCATGAAGCGCGCAAGATTGGTCTCGAGTTCGAGCTGTGGACTTTCACCGTGCAGAAAAATGCCCGACATCAGCAAGGCGTTCGGGCCGGGCGGCCGTCCATGGAGAATGTGCCGACCTCCCCAGGTGTTTCGCACCCGCTCGCGGTAATAGTGTTCCACGCGAACGGCGAGGAATTCCGGTAACTCGGGTGGGGGGGCGGCTTCGTGCCGGTCAGCTCGACGGCAGTGCTGTTCATGGGAGAGGTCCCTGGTTGGTTGCAAGCCTGTGGTCAAGCCTGATCCGCGCTGCCATCACGGCATCGAGTATGCACAGTTCAATATCGTCGCAAGCCCCGTAAGACGGAATCCGACAACGTCTGCGCAACCCCTGCCGGATGGCGTTACGTCCTGCGAAACATCCGTAATGGGAATGCCCCACGCCTTGTACAGTTTACCGTGTGCCACGCAGTCCGCTTAGCGCTGGCCGCCTGCCGCGCTTGCATCGGAAAATGCGGCGAGTGCAATCAGCGAATCCAGTTACATACCCGGTGTCGCGGACGCGGGCCGCTCGACCATTGGCAACAGCAGTTGATCCCGTTCCCCGGCGTTTGCGTTCGCCGGCACCGGCGAGGGCATGGCGTCCGACTGGCACAAGCTGCCCGCGCGCACGCCGAGCAGGCGCAGCCGCTGCTCGAGCATGGCCCGCTTCAGGCAGCGGCCGGCAGTCTGGCGAATCGTGTGCGCATCGTTGGTATGGACGTCCAGGGTCAGTTCGCGCGTCACGATGCGGAAGTCGTCGTAGCGCAGCTTCACGCCGATGGTCTTTGCCAGGTAGCCCTTGCGCCGCAGGTCTGCGGCCAACTGCTCGCACAGGCGCGTAAAAATCGCGCCCAGCGCAGCGCGATCCTCGCGCGCATGCAGATCCCGTTCGAACGTGGTTTCACGGCTGATGGATTTTGGCTCGCTGAAGGTCACGACCGGGCGCTCGTCCCGGCCATGTGCCGCTTCGTGCAGCCATGCGCCATAGTTCGGGCCGAATTGTTCAAGCAGCCAGCGCGGATCTGCTGCGGCAAGCTCGCCGATGGTGCGAATGCCCAGCATTTCTAGCCGCGCGCTCGCTTTCGGGCCGATGCCGTTGAAGCGTTTTGCGGGAAGCGGCCAGATCCGCGTAGGAATGTCAGCTTCGGTGAGGATGGTCAGACCGTTCGGTTTGTCCAGTTCCGAACCGATTTTTGACAGCAGCTTGTTTGGCGTAATGCCGATCGAACAAGTCAGCCCCGTGGCGAGATACACCCGCGCCTTGATGCGCTCCGCGACGGCCTGGATACCTGCAAGTGCATCGTCGCCGGCGACATCCTGCGCGCCCGGCACTTCCGTCAGGTCGATATAGATTTCGTCGATGCCGCGGTCTTCGATGTGCGGGGCCAGTTCGGCGACAGCGGCCTTGAACAGCCGGGAATATTTGCGGTATTCGTCGAAATCGGCCGGAAGCAGCACGGCATCCGGCGCCAGAACCGCCGCTTTCATCAGCCCCATGCCGGAATGCACCCCCAGCGCGCGCGCTTCGTAAGTCGCAGTCGTGATTACACCCCTGCCGGCATAAGTGCGCAGGGCGCTGAAGCGACGCGAATTATCTGGCTGAAGCACGGGTTGGTGCGCCTGCCGGCCGCCCACTACCACGGCGCGGCCGCGCAATTCCGGGTAGCGCAGCAATTCCACCGACGCATAGAAAGCGTCCATGTCAAGGTGGGCAATCCAGCGGCAAGGCATGCAGGCTCCGTCGAAAATTCGCTACGATTGCGGTATCGGGGGCCAGCCATTCTACCGCCCGCTATGCGCCACCTTTGGAAGGATGCGAGAATATCGCCATGAATACACCAGAACCCGTCTCTCCCCGCCGCCGCCTGCAGGACCTGCTCGCGATTCCGGAGCGCCAGCGAACCGACGCCGAGTGGGATGAAATCAACGAGCTCGAAATCAAGCTGGCATCCGCCAACCGTGAGGACGCCCCGGACCCTAGCGCCCGGCGGCAAATGCCTGCGACTAACAATCAGTCCCGGCGCAACAGGCCGGGCGGAGGCCCGCAGGGCAAAAGGCAACCGCGGAAATTCCACAAGTCATGAATAGGCATCGCACGTAACCAAACGGGCGCAATAAGCGCCCGTTTTTCTGTGCCGATTCAGGGTGCTAGCGCTGTCAATCGGTTTTCGCCGGTTACCATATTTGGACCTGCGCGAGTTGTCCGCCTAACGCTTGATCGGGAAAAACGACACCGGCGTCATCAGGCGATTCTCCTGGGCTTCGAGCGCCCCGAGCTTGGCGCTTTCGTCCATGAACGCGATCCAGTCCGGGTCGGCCATCATGGCCGCACGGCGCTTCGCGCGATCCGCGGCATCTTCATACGCCCAGATGTGGATGTACTGGTTGACATTGCCGGTCTCGGTAACCAAATAGGCGAATGGCTGCCCGAGGTGTTTGGTCTGCGGCGCCTTGCCGAGTTTCTCGTACAGCGCGAGGTGCTTCTTGATCGTTCCGGGACGGCAGGTGTAGGTGCGTACGTCGAGCAGCATGGGTTTCCTCCAGTGGAAAATTATTGGTGAGCGAACATCGTCCGCTGCCGGAACGTGAGTGTAGGCGAATCGGGTGCTGAGTGCTGGGTGCTGAGAAGAAGCACGAAGCTGGCGTTCCACGCTTTAGAGCGTCACTGCAGCTGAGGCTCGAGTCCGCGTCTTGTCCGCCGCAGGCGATCTCAGCACGCAGCACCCAGCACCTGCACTTTCTTTCCTCTTTCCCCTTTCCTCTTTCACCTTGCTCCTCCGGCGACCTCGCGCAGCCGGCGCTCGAGATACAACCGCTCGGCGGGATTGCGGGCGAGTGCGATGGCGCGGCGATAATGTGTGGCGGCCTCGCGATCCTGGCCCGCACGACGCAGCAGATCCGCGCGCGCTGCCGGCAGCAGGTGGTAGTCACCGAGCTCACCGTTGGCTTCAACGCGGTCGATCCGCTCCAGGCCTTTTTCCGGGCCTTCCACCATCGCGGCAGCGGCGGCGGCATTCAGTTCGACGATCGCGGTAGGCATCATCGCGTACAGCGCACCGTACAGCGCGCCGATCTGCACCCAGTCCGTGGACGCCGCGT
>JANMYN010000693.1:0-2264 GCA_031382195.1 Betaproteobacteria bacterium | reverse complement strand
GCATGCAGGTTCGGCTCCAGTTGGGCGCGCCGTTCCAGGATGTGCTCCGGGCGCAGGCCGAATAGCAGATCGCTGCGATGAAGGTGCGGCCGGTAACGCCCGTCGCGGCCTTGCGGCACCGGAAACGCAATGGCTTCGTTGAGCCGCACCAGCAGCCCACCTGCCATCTCCTCGAGCTTGCAGGGCACGAAATTCATTGCAGGGGAGCCGATGAATCCGGCGACAAATTTCGTCGTCGGCGCGTGGTAGAGATCGTTCGGCGCGCCGACCTGCTCGATCAGGCCGTCATTCATGACGACCACCCGATCGGCGAGGGTCATAGCCTCGACTTGATCGTGAGTGACATAGATTGTGGTGGTGCGGACTTTCTGATGCACCCGCTTGATCTCGATGCGCATCTGAACACGCAGCTTGGCATCGAGGTTGGACAGCGGTTCATCGAACAGGAACACTTTGGGATTGCGCACGATGGCACGACCCATCGCCACGCGCTGGCGTTGTCCCCCGGAGAGCTGCTTCGGCTTGCGTTCGAGAAGTGCGCTGATGTCAAGGATCCGGGCGGCGTTCTCGACCCGGGTGCGAATTTCGTCCTTCGCGACCTTCTTGAGGCGCAGTCCGAAGGACATGTTCTCGAACACCGTCATGTGCGGATACAAGGCGTAATTCTGAAACACCATGGCGATGTCGCGATCCTTCGGGGGCATGTCATTCACCACAGCGCCGCCCACCAGGATTTCGCCGGCGGTAACATCCTCCAGACCCGCAATCATGCGCAACGTCGTGCTCTTGCCGCAGCCCGATGGCCCCACCAGAACGACGAACTCCTTGTCCAGGATTTCCAGATCGATCCCGCGCACGGCGGGGGTCTCGTCGTAGTTCTTGGTCACCTGGCGCAACGTTACTTCGGCCATCGGTCGGTCTCCACGGTATCCAGTCGGAAAAAGGCTGCCTGCACGCCTAGCCCTTGGTGGCGCCGGCGGTAAGGCCGGCGATGTAATAGTCCATCAGGAAGGCATAGATGACGAGCGGCGGCAGCGCGCCCAGCAGCGCGCCGGTCATGATCTGGCCCCAATTGAACACATCGCCCTTGATCAGCGTCGTGACGATGCCCACCGGCAGGACCAGTTGGTCGGCCGAGGTGGTGAAAGCGAGCGGATAGAGAAACTGCGCCCAGGAGACGGTAAACGCAAAGATGGTCGCGGCGATGATTCCGGGCAGGGCGACAGGGATGAAGATCATGATAAGCGTTTGCATGTATCCGGCGCCGTCCATCAGCGCGGCTTCGTCCAGTTCCTTCGGGATGCTGCTGAAATAGCCGATCATGATCCAGGTGCAAAACGGGATCGTGAGCGTGGGATAAATGATGATGAGCACCCACCAGTGGTTGATGAACTCGATTCCGGTCAATTCGTGAAGGTAGGCAAAAATCTTGAACATCGGAATGAACAGCAGCGTGTCGGGAATCAGATACGTGAGGAAAACACCGGTCGCGAGCGTGGTTGACCCCCAGAATCTCATCCTCGACAGCGAGAACGCCGCCGGGATGCTGACCAGAATGCTGATGGCCACGACCACCGCCGAAACGACTGCGGAGTTGCGGAAGAACGTCAGGTAAACCGGCGAGGTCAGCAGCTCGATGTAGTTCTGCAGCGTGGGCGAGAACACCCACCATGGGTTTGTCGCCGCCGAAATTTCCGCGCTCGTCTTGAGCGAAGTAATCAGCATGTAAATCGGGGGGGTAAGAAAGAAAATCACGAAGATGATCAGAAAGACGTAGGACCAGAACAGGGCACGGCGGCGATCGCGTCGCATGCTGGCCGGCCGCGCCGGGCGAAGAACAGGTTCGGAGGCGGGCGCGGTGGCTGTCATGATCAGGCCTCGTTGCCGCGCTGGGTGATATCGCGCAGGATGAAGATTGCGGCAAAGCCAAGGATGGGAAGCATAAACAACGAGACGCAGGCGCCGAGCGGAATGTCGCCGCTGGCGATGCCCAGCTGGAAAGCCCACGTCGCGAACACGTGCGTCTGGTCGACCGGACCGCCGTTGGTGAGCACGCGCACGATGTCGAAGTTGGCGAATGTGACGATCAGAGAAAACAGCGCGGTGATGGCGATGATGTTGCGCATCATCGGCAGGGTGATGAACCAGAGTTTCTGCCACCAGTTGGCGCCGTCGATCGACGCGGCCTCGTAGAGTTGTTCCGGCACCGACTTCAGCGCGGCCAGGTACATGATCAGAAAGAACGGCGCGCCGACCCAGACATT
>JANMYN010000680.1:0-6673 GCA_031382195.1 Betaproteobacteria bacterium | reverse complement strand
CTCTCCCGGCTACTATTGTTTTACGACCATCTCGTCTTGGTCAATCGCAGTACCGACCATTGGAAAGTAGCACTTCCACCAAGTTACGGGCATGCGCCAATCGCCTCATGTCGCTGCACAGCGACAGATTGTGAGGATCCGGGCAGGAGAAAAATTTACGGAGCCGATGTGCGAGAACACCGGCGCGATGAATTGAAATATCGGTAGATGACAATGGCTGCGCGACCCGCGCAGACGGAAGGGGAAAGAGGAAAGGTGAAAGAGGAAAGTAAGGTGTGGAAATAGACACTTGATCGGACCTTGACCGTCAGATCATGTCGAACCCCTTTCCTGCATTCCCTCGCCCTCGCTCCCTGTCTAGGAGGAAGAGGGAAGATTACTCCCCTCTCCCTCCGAGAGGAGGGCTGAGGATGGGGGAAAAACAATTGCACCTGGCCCAGCGCAACCTTCATCAGCGCAAAACCCCTTATCAACGCCACTGTCTGTCAGATCAGATACCGATATCTAGGAGTAAGGGCAGGGCTGGAAACCTCGATTGAAGAATTTGTTCTGTCTCCCACTTTCAGCTTTCACCTTTCACCTTTCATCTTTCACCTTTTTCTTGCCCCTATCCTGTCTTGCCTCAGCCCACGTCGATATGCGACGTCGTCGTTGCCACGCCCCCCTGATCGTCGTTCCAGGTAAATACGAAATCGCCGCTTTCCGCGGCCACCGCATGAAACGTGAAGAACGGATTGGTGGAAACGGCAGGATGCAGTTTCGCGCGGAAGATCTCGCGGCCGTTGTAAGTACAGTGGCAAGATTCGACAATGTGGCGCGGGATTTCCTTGCCCGTGTTGTCAAGACGGAAGCCGGATTCCATCGGATGCTGCACCAGCGTGCGACTCTCGATGACCTCGCCGCGTTTCGCATTTCCCGGCATGCGCACCCGCCCCGTACCGATGCGGCTCACAGTCCACACTCCGACGTAACGACTTCGATATCTGCCGCAGCCGACCAGAGCGAACCGTCGCTCAGCACCGCCACGGCCATAAGCTGCTGGGAAGTCGCCACGCGCACGCGCGATGATATGACCGCTTTGCCGTTGTAAGGCCCGAGCTGCACTTCCAGGATACGCGGCAGATGGTTCTTCTGCGCAAACAGATGAATGCCCGTCACGTGGTCCTGTTCCGTCATCGGGCTGTCCACGCTTACCGTGACCGGCACGACACTGCCGTTCTCCGCCAGCCTGGGTAACTCCAGCCTGACCCTGCCCGGATGGATCGGACGCTCGCCGAAGGTTTCGTGCAGCGCGATGACAAGCTCGTCGGGGGTAGCGGTAGCGGGACGAGTGATCAGGAGACAGACGCCAGCTGCCAGTGTCTGCAGCGCGTGGCGACGACTCGCGTCGTGAATATCGTGAATATCGTGAATATCGTGAATGCCGTGGATACCGTGTTTCATAAAGTCTAGAGGCCGCATTTGCGCAGTTCTACGAGATTCACGCATTCACGCATTCACGACATTCACGTATTCACGTATTCACGTTCACGTCTTATAACTGAACCCATGATTCTTGAATGGGAGCGAACGCACGCGTTTCCCGGTTGCGGCGAAGATTGCATTGCCGAGCGCGGGAATCACGGCGCCGATCGGCGGCTCGCCGACTCCGCCCCAGAATCCGCCGGTGGGCACCAGGATGGATTCGATCTTCGGCGTCTCCGCCAGGCGCAGCACCCGGTAATCGGAGAAATTGCTCTGCACGACGCGGCCGTCCTTGATGGTGATCTCCTCGTGCATGGCCGAACTCAGGCCCCAGATCACGCCGCTTTCCATCTGCGCGACGACCGCGTCGGGGTGGACCACGTAGCCGCTGTCGAGCGCGACGACGACGCGTTTGACTTCCACGACAGTGCCGCCCGTCACGGCGATCTCGACCACCGCAGCGGAAAAGCTGCCGTAGGAATCGACCACCGCAATGCCACGGTGAATGCCCGTCGGGGCCGGCTTGTCCCAAGCCGCGGCTTTCACCACCGCTTCGAGCACGCCGAGGTCCTTCTTGCCTTGCAGCAGCGGCCGCCGGAATTCAACCGGGTCCTTGCCGGCGGCATGGATCAACTCGTCGATAAAGCACTCGCGGAAGAACGGATTGTGCGTGTGCGCCACGGCGCGCCAGAAACCCGGCGGCACGTGCGGATTGCGCATCGCATATTCATCGGTGAAGTTCGGCACCGCATAGGGATTGTCCTGGAAGGACCGCACGTTGACCGGGTCGATGCCGTTCTTGATATCGGCCGGCCGCACCGTGATGAAGATGGATTGATCGGCCTGGCGCACATGCCACGCGTTCCAGTTGCCGTCCTTGTCCAGCCCGGCGCGCAGCTTCACCAGCGCCACGGGCCGGTAACGGCCCTGCCTCATATCTTCCTCGCGCGACCACTGCAGGTTGACCGGTGTGCCCGGCATTTTCTGCGCGATCGCCACCGCCTGCCTGGTGTACTCCTGGTGCGGCCCACGCCGGCCAAAGCCGCCGCCGGCATGCATCTTGTGGACGATCACGTTCTCGAGCGGAATGCCCGCCGCTTCCGACGCGGCTGCGATGGTAGCCTCGCCGTTCTGCGTGCCGACCCACACTTCGACCTTGTCGTCCGTTACGATCGCGGTCGCGGTTTGTGGTTCCATCGTCGCGTGGTTCAGGTAAGGCGCGTGATACTCCGCCTCGATCACTTTCGCCGCGCTGCCGAGCGCAGCTTGCGCATCGCCGTCCTTGCGCGCCACCGGCACGTCCTTGGCGTCGATCCCGGTGCGCAGGAAGGCCATGATGGATTCGCTGGAGACATGACCGTTTGCACCCACGTCCCATTCCACCGGCAATTGCTTGAGCGCCTCGTTCGCGCGCCACCAGTTGTTGGCAACCACGGCGACCCAGTCGTCGCCTGCCACGACGCGCTTCACGCCGATCATGTCCTTGATCGCAGCTTCGTCGTAGCTTTTCAGTTTTCCGCCGAATACCGGGCACTGCACGATCGAGGCATGAAGCAGACCCGGCAGACGCACATCGGCTGTATAAATCTGCTTGCCGGTGGTTTTGTCGGCGATGTCGAAGCGGGCGGGCGAAGTCCCGATCAGTTTCCAGTCCCTGGGATCCTTGAGTTTTGGCTCCTTCGGTATCTCGAGTTTCGCAGCGGCCGCGGCCACCTTGCCGTAGGTCGTGCTTTTGCCGGACGCATGGGTGATCACGCTCCTCGCCGCCTTGCACTCGGCTGCCGGAACATCCCATTGCTTGGCGGCAGCGGCGATCAGCATCTCGCGGGCGCTCGCACCGGCCTTGCGCAAGTACTCCTGCGACTCGCGAATGCTGCGGCTGCCGCCGGTGGACATCGAACCGAATATCCGGTTGCGCCGGACGTGTTCGTTCACGTCCGCGTACTCCGAACGAACCTTGCCCCAGTCGCATTCCAGTTCCTCGGCGACGAGCTGCGCGAGGCCGGTAAACGATCCCTGGCCGAGTTCCGAGCGGGCGATGCGGATAACCACGATGTCGTTGGGCTGGATCACGACCCAGTGCGTGACTTCGGGCGTTGCGGCGGCATCCGCCGCGTGCACGGACCCTGACAGATTGACGCCGAGCATCAAGCCGCCAGAGGCAGCCGCTGTCTTCACCAGGAAATCACGGCGGCCGGCTTCGAATTTTTGCGTATTCATGATGGCCTCCTCAGGCGGACTTCGCGACAAGATGGATGGCGGCGCGAACCCGCGCGAAAGTCCCGCAGCGGCATATGTTGCTCATTGCGTCGTTGATTTGCGCGTCCGAGGGTTTCTTGACTTCCGCGAGCAACGCGGCTGCGGCCATGATCATGCCGCTCTGGCAGTACCCGCACTGTGGCACCTGCAGCTTCACCCAGGCTTTCTGCACCGGATGGGAACCGTCCCTGGACAGTCCCTCGATGGTGGTGACTTTGCCGGTCACCGCGGACACCGGAATCACGCACGAGCGCATCGGTTTGCCGTCGATATGCACCGTACAGGCACCGCACATGGCAATGCCACAGCCGTATTTGGTGCCGGTCATGCCGAGTTCGTCGCGCAATACCCAAAGCAGCGGCATGTCGTCTTCGACATTCACGCTGACCTGCCTGCCATTGACATTGAGAGAGGCCACGATCTGCTCCTGAAATGAATATGTAAGGAAATATTTCGCCGCGGACGCGCTTTCCGGCGATGCCAACAAGGATACTACCGCAGGAGGCACGACAGTAGCGTGAATGCGCTTACGGTCATCACAGCGGAAGCGGGAACGCTGAGTCCGAGCCCTCGCCTTTCTGCTGCCTTTTCCTTGCCTTGCCCCTGCTTTGCTGTTTCCTCTTTTACCTTTCCTCTTTCCCCTATCTTCTGAGTTCTTCCGTCCTGCATAATCACCGGTGGCAGCGCAAACCGACGGCGTCCGTCGCGCTCCGACAGAACAATAATCCCGGGAGAAACGACCATGGACACACGCTTCACGCCTGAGTTCCGGCGCCGGACGATTGTGAAAGTTTCGTGGCGGCTGCTGCCGTTGGTCGTGGTGGCCTATCTGGTCGCCTACATCGACCGCACCAACGTCGCCTTCGCGGCATTGACGATGAACGAGGATCTCGGCATCAGCGCCTATATGTACGGCCTGGGTGCGGGGATTTTCTTCCTCGGTTATGCGTTGTTCGAAGTGCCCAGCAACATCGTGCTGGAGAAAGTCGGCGCGCGGCTGTGGATCGCCCGCATCATGCTCACCTGGGGCATCATCTCCGGCCTGATGGCCGCCACCACCGGGCCGATCAGTTTCATCGTCCTGCGTTTCCTGCTCGGTGTCGCCGAAGCCGGTTTTTTTCCGGGCATGATTCTGTACTTCACATACTGGTATCCGGCGCACTATCGCGGGCGCGTGATTTCCACACTCTTCATTGCGGTACCACTCGGCAATGCACTGGCATCGGTGGTTTCCGGCGCCATCATGGAAATGGAGGGCGTCTGGGGCCTGCACGGCTGGCAGTGGGTGTTCATCATCGAAGCCTTGCCTGCGGTGCTGCTCGCTTTCGTCGTGCTAATGCTGATGACCGACCGCCCCGCAGTGGCGAAATGGTTGAATGCCGATGAAAAGGAATGGCTCGAATCGGAACTGGAGGCCGAACGCGCGAACATCGAATCGGCCGGCCGCCTGACCCTGTGGCGGGCGCTGACCGACAAGCGCGTGTTGATCCTGGCCTTGATTTATTTAACCAGCGTCATTGCCAGTTACGGCATTACCTTTTTCCTGCCGCAGATTGTAAAGGGATTGGGGCACTCCAACTTCGTGACAGGGCTGTTGACCGCAATCCCCTACACAATCGGCGTGATCGGCCTGATCTGCTGGGGCCATTCCTCGGACCGACATAAGGAACGGCGCTGGCATCTGATCGTCGCCTCGACGCTCGCCGCCATCGGCCTCGCCGGCACGGCTTTTTTCACCGGGTCCGCCTGGGCGCTGGTCACCATGTCGATCGCGGCCGTCGGCCTCTACGGTTCGCGGCCCAGCTTCTGGCCCATGCCTTCGCTGTTCCTGACCGGCGCGGCAGCCGCCGTCGGCATCGCGCTCATCAATTCAATCGGCAACATCGGCGGCTACGTCGGGCCGTTCATCGTTGGCTGGATCAAGCAGAGTACGGGCAGCTTCGAAATGGGCGTGTATTTCCTCGCGGGCTGCGCGTTTACGTCCGCGCTGATTACCTACTTCGCGACCCGGGCCACGGGCGCGGCACGCGTCGCGTGAGGGGTGAGGGACGAGGGGCGAGGGGCGAGGGACGAGCAAAGTCCAGATCGCCTGGTCTCGCAGTTACCCTTCACTCGTTTATGGTCGAATGGTGGTGACGTTCTAGGCGCTTGTCGCCGCCCTCCGGATGCACGCGCCGCGCAAGCGAGAGCCTCCGTCACCTTCGTGCTAACCTTCGCGCTCCCTCGTGTCGAGTGCGATTGCCTCCGATGAACGGCGCCGAAAGTCTTGTCCGAACCCTGGTCGCGGGTGGCGTGAACGTGTGCTTCGCCAACCCCGGCACTTCCGAGATGCATTTCGTCGCTGCGCTGGACAAGGTCGACGGCATGCGCAGTGTGCTGGGCCTGTTCGAGGGCGTCGTCACCGGCGCCGCCGATGGCTACTACCGCATGGCGCGCAATCCCGCCTCGACCCTGCTGCATCTCGGGCCCGGCCTGGCCAACGGCCTGGCCAACCTGCATAACGCGAAGAAGGCGGGCTCCGGCGTGGTGAACATCGTGGGCGAGCACGCCACCCATCACATCAAGCACGACGCGCCGCTCACGTCCGACATCGAAGGGTTCGCGCGACCCGTTTCGCATTGGATCAAGACTTCCCGTTCTTCGCGGAGTGTGGCGCAGGACGGCGCCGCGGCCATTGAAGCGGCGCGGGAAGCTCCCGGGCAGATCGCGACCCTGATCCTTCCCGCCGATACGGCGTGGAATGAAGCCGACGGCATCGCCACAACGGCGCGCACGTTGCCGCCCAACCGGGTGCTGCGGGAGAGCGTCGTCGAATCGGCGCGGGCATTGGCGCAAGGGGCCGGGTCATTGTTGCTGCTGGGCGGTGACGGCCTGATGGAGCGCTCGCTGCAGTGGGCGGGCCGCATCGCCGCGAAGACCGGTTGCCGCCTAATGGCGGGGGGCTTCAACG
>JANMYN010000679.1:0-5544 GCA_031382195.1 Betaproteobacteria bacterium | reverse complement strand
CCGGCGAGCCACATGTGGCGCGAAGGGTTGCCGAAGAATTTTCCGGCGATTTCTCCGAGATGCGAACGCAGATCCGGCACGCCCAGATTGGGTGCGCGCCAGGCCGCATCCCAGTAGAAGCCTCTGCTATCCCACAGCACGGCGCAGGCTCCGGCAGCGATTGCCTGTGGGATGTGGGCGCGCCCGTCCGCCCGCTCGCCCGGATACGCGAGAAACAGATCGCCGGGAGTTATTTTTCGGCTATCGATTGCAAGTCCGCCAATGCGCACACCAAGCCCGTCGATTGCAGCAAGACTAAATTCCGCGTGTTTGTCACCTGCAGAACTCATCCCGCTGGTCATACTTCTTCCTTCATGACGAGTGTGGTATCCGGCGAGATCACGTTGTCTATCGCCGCGTCTGGCTCAATTCCCAGAAGACGCAGCGCCCCAGCCATGACAGTACTGAACACCGGGGCGGCAACCTCGCCACCGTAGTAGGACTTGCCGCCGGGTTCGTCCAGCATGACGGCAATGACCAGCCGCGGAATGGATGCGGGTGCAAATCCGACGAACGACGCGACATAGCGATCGGACGCGTAGGTCGCCCCCGCGAGCTTGTGAGCCGTCCCGGTCTTGCCAGCAACGCGAAAACCGGCCACCTGCGCCCGTGTGGCGGTTCCTCCCGGCTGAGTCACTGTTTCAAGCATCTTGCGCACCGCCAGCGCGGTACGTGGTGAGATAACGGCTTTACCTTCAACCGGCTGATCACGCTTCACCAGCGTAAGCGGCTTGAGTTTGCCGTCAGTAGCGAATACCGAATAGGCGCGCGCCAACTGCAGCAGACTGACGGAAATGCCATGTCCGTACGACATGGTCGCCTGTTCGATCGGTTTCCAAGTTTGGTACGCACGTAGCCGACCAGAGGCTTCTCCAGGAAATCCCACTTTGGTCTGTGTGCCGAACCCAACGTCGGAGAGAATGTTCCACAGCTTCTGCGGGGCCATTGCCAGCGCCATTTTTGCCGAGCCGACGTTCGACGATTTCTGGATAACCTGCGCGACGCTCAGCAATCCCTCCGGATGCGCGTCATGTATGGTTCGGTTGCCGATCCTATAGTGGCCGCCTTCCGTATCGATCATGCTTCCAGGGCCGACCAGGCCGGAATCCAGTGCCGCAGCCACCGTGAACGGCTTTAATGTGGAACCCGGCTCAAACAGATCAACCACGGCGCGATTGCGTGTGCGCCCCTCCTTCAAAGTGTCGCGATTGTTTGGGTTGTAGGTCGGCCAGTTGGCCAGGGCCAACACCTCACCGGTAGTAACATCAAGTACGACTAGACTTCCCGACTTGGCTTCGTTCAGCGCGATTGCGCTTTTAAGTTCACGAAAGGCCAGATATTGAATGCGCTGATCGATCGACAGCACAAGGTCCCGGCCTTGTTGTGGCGCACGAATGCTTTCGACATCTTCGACTACGCGGCCAAGCCGATCCTTGATGACGCGACGGCTGCCCGCCTTGCCCGTCAACCAGTCCTGATACGCGAGTTCGATGCCTTCCTGCCCGTTGTCATCCACACCGGTGACGCCCACCAAGTGCGCGGTCACTTCGGCGGCCGGGTAGTAACGCCGATATTCGCGCTGGAGAAAAACCCCCGGAAGGTTCAACTGCACCACTTTCGCTGCCTGATCGGGCGGCAGCTGCCTCTTAAGATAGACGAACTCGCGCTCATGGTCGGCGAGTTTTTTCTTCAAGTCCGCCGCATCGATGCCCAGAAGTCGGATCAGCTTGGCGCGTTGCTCCGCGCTCAGATTGGCGTCTGCCGGAGCCGCCCATACCGATTCCACCGGAGTACTCAGCGCAAGCGGTTCACCATTTCGGTCGGTCACCATCCCGCGGTGGGCCGAAATTTCGATTACGCGCGCATAGCGCGTCTCTCCCTTCTGCTGAAGGAAGTCGTTGTGCAGCCCCTGAAGATAAAAAGCCCGCGCCGCCAATACCATGAACCCGAAAAAAACCAGCAGCAAAAGCAGGCGCGCTCGCCACACGGGCAGGCGCAAGGACAGCGCTGGATTAAGGGACGGATTCATGGCTTGGCTGGCGCGGGAGGGGGAGGAACAAGATGCACGCGTGTGGCCGGCGGGACACGCATACGCAAATTATTTGCTGCAATTTTTTCAATGCGGGAGTGCATAGCCCATGTGCTTTGTTCAAGCTGCAACTGTCCGTATTCAACTTCGAGCTGCCGGGCCTGGTCCTGTTGCTTCTGTAATTCGACGAACAGTTTTCTTGCCTTGTGCTGGGACGTAACCAGGGCCAGCGCGCATACAATCAAAATTCCGGCCAGAACCGCATTGAGCCTGATCATGGCGTGACTCTTTCGGCCACGCGCATCACCGCGCTGCGTGCGCGAGGGTTCGCAGCCACTTCTTTGTCAGTCGGGAAGACCGGTTTTCCCACGAGTTTCAAGCGCGGCTTCGGCAGCTCGGCGGCCCGCACCGGCAAGCGGGCCGGCAACGCGCCGGGCTGCGCCTGCATGCGCAAGAAATGCTTGGCGATGCGGTCTTCGAGCGAATGGAAACTGATCACGACCAGGCGCCCCCCCTCGTTGAGCATTTCCACGCATTGCGGCAGCGCTATTTCCAACTCTTCAAGCTCCTGATTGATGTGAATCCGTATAGCTTGGAAGGTGCGCGTCGCCGGGTTCTGATGTGGCTCGCGCGTGGGAACGGCTTTTGCCACGATCTGGGCAAGTTGCCGTGTGCGGTCGACAGGCCCACTCGATCTAGCCGCAACAATCGCTCTTGCAATCTGTTTAGCAAACCGTTCTTCGCCATGGCGCCTGATGACCCCCCCGATCTCCTGTTCCGAAGCTTGTGCAATCCACTCGGCCGCCGATTTGCCTTGGCCGGGATCCATCCGCATGTCGAGCGGTGCGTCGAAACGGAAACTGAAGCCTCTGGCTGCCGAATCGAGTTGAGGCGAAGAAACGCCTAGATCGAGCAACACGCCATCCACGCCCGCCACGCCCGCCTCCACCACTACCTGTCCAATCCGGCCGAATTCCATCTGCAATGCGACCAGCCGCGAATCGGATATCGTCGCCGCGTACGCGAGCGCTTCGGGATCGCGATCGATCGCGATCAACTTTCCCGAACTGCCCAGTTGCGCCAGAATTGCGCGGCTATGTCCGCCACGGCCAAAGGTCGCATCCACGTATGTTCCATCGGCCTTAATATTCAATGCTGCGACGGCCTCGCTCAGCAGCACCGTCATGTGCGAACCCGCGGCGCCTTGTGCGGGCGATCCGTCGCTCACAAGGCAAAGTTCTCCAATCCCGGCGGGAGCTTGTCGGAGCTTGTCGACAACTGCTCCAGCTGCTTCTCCCAAGCTTGCTGGCTCCAGATTTCAAAGTGGCTGCCCTGGCCAACCATCATTACTTCCTTCTCGAAGGAAGCGAACTTGCGCAATTCCGGAGAGATCAACAGGCGACCCGATGCATCGAGCTCCACTTCTTCGGCAAATCCGACGAGTAGCCGTTTCCACAGACTGGCCTGGGCGTCGAAACTGGAGAAGCTCATGATCCTTGCGCGGATTGGCTCCCAAGCAGGAGCCGGATACAACAGAACGCAGCGATGCGGATGCGCTGTAAGCACTTGCTTACCGGCAGCGCCTGACTGGAGGGTGTCCCGATGTCGCGTCGGGACCGCAAGTCGGCCCTTCGCATCAAGATTAAGTGCTGTTGCTCCCTGAAACATGTGCTATTCGCCGGAAGTATTGGAATATGCTCGTTTTCCCACTTAATCCTACTTTTTCCCACTCTAGTAGAAAAAAAATGGCTGGTCAAGCTGTGCCGGCATTTTTTTCAGTTACGACAAAGACTTACCTGTGACTGCTGAACATTGCGTGATTTTTGATTTGTTATTATTGTTTTTCAACGAGATACATTTATATTCTAATGTAAATTCTCAAATAAGCAGCAAGGACTGCTGCGCCGCAAGTTTTGCGATGAGAGAAGAGAAGCTGGCCTGTAAGCCGGGTTCTGTCGAACACCTTTCGGCGTTCCGGCAGTCATTCATCTGGGCCGGCAGTTGCCTGCCGGCTCGAGCAACCTACCCGGGGACAGCGCGAGCCGCGCTATTGCCCCCCTATTTGGTCTTGCTCCGGATGGGGTTTGCCATGCCGCTTCTGTTACCAGAAACGCGGTGGGCTCTTACCCGCCGGTCTTGCGACCGTCCGTGCCCTTGCGGGACACGCACCGTTTCACCATCGCCTGATCCGACGCCCTCTCTCGCTACGAAAGCGAGACTTTGCGGCCTTGCGGCCACAAAGTCAGACGGCGGCCATCGGCAGACTATTCTCTGTGGCACTTTCCATCGCCTCACGGCGTCCGGTCGTTAACCGGCATCCTGCTCTGCGGAGCCCGGACTTTCCTCTATGCAAGCGAATTGCACAGCGACTGCCCGGCCAGCTTCACTGCGTATTCTACGCGCCGCATCGCCGGCTTCCGCGAATTCGGGTTGCCCATATCCCCCAAGCGGGCCGCGACAACAAATGTCGCGCATATTGATGCGCGGGGCATTCAGTGTTGTCCGGAGCAGAACTAAACGATTCAGGCAGTGAGTCACAATAAAAAGAGGGGCTCTTCGCCCCTCTCTTAATTTTCCTTCCCCCTGGAGTTTCATTTTCTGCCGTTAACAGCTGCCTTCAGCTTGGCTCCTGCTGCGAATTTGGCGGTCTTCGCCGCGGGAATCTTGATGGCTGCGCCCGTTTGCGGATTGCGTCCTGAGCGCGCCGCCCGCTTTCCCTGGGAAAATGTCCCGAAACCGACCAGCGTTACGTTCTCCCCTTTTCTTAGCGACCCAGTCACTGCATCGATGAATGCACCAATCATGATGTCGGCCATGGCTTTGCTGCCTCCCGCTTTTTTTGCGATGGCGTCGACGAGTTCTGCTTTATTCATTTATCCCCCTGTCATCTAAACGAACGGTAACCGAATGTTAGAAACCCAGCCACCCCTCCGGCTTGCGCGTTGAATCGTACGGAACAGGCGTACGCAGTATTGCACGACCCTATGCCACAACCATACGATACCTCTCGCGATCCCCGATGCTCCCGCACCTCCGCGAGCCATTATCCATGACTCGAGGTTCGCACCATAGTCTCAAACACGACTCCGGATGAAACTCAATTACGCAGTCGGTTCCTCAGTGCCCACCCTGAGTTCAACCCGATTTTCAGTTACACAAATATCCTCACGAATTCGCTCGGATTTCCAATCGCGGTGCAACGCACAAATTTGCCAGAATAGAAATATTATTGAATCTGAAGGTCGCCGTTTTTCCCCGGATGCCGGATCCAGCTTAAATGGAGTATCTATATTGCGTTTTTCTATCCGCCCTTTATTCGATCGTCCACGCAACGCTGGACCCGCCGCGCAGCGGGACCAAGGTGCCGTCGCCATAGCGGATTTCTTCGGGCACGGACCATGCACTTCTTACGAGCGTAATTTGCCGGTGATTTCGCGCAAGGCCGTAGAAGTCAGCACCGTGAAAGCTCGCAAATC
>JANMYN010000625.1:0-1940 GCA_031382195.1 Betaproteobacteria bacterium | reverse complement strand
GGGCTTACGCGGCGTCCCGGCGCTCGGGTGAACGCGAGATCAAGGCGTGATAGCTGGAGAAGGCCATTTTCGGCGCCATGGCCGGCAGTTGCCGCGGCAACACGCGCATGCCCTCGCCGTTGACGACCTCGCACTCGTGGGTCGAGTGATTGACCGGGTTCGATCGCATCTTGCCCACGGTCAGCCCGCGCCGGAAGGTGTCGCCGAGCTCGATGAAATTCATCAGAATGATGTTGTCGACCAGGGAACTCATGCGGAACTCTCCCATCATCGAGGACATGCCGAGCATTTCCGGATTTTCGTGGTTGTAGATGGCCGCGATCTGATGCTCCTTCATCAGCGCGACCAGCGCGTGGAAGAAATCGCGGAACAGGCGGCCCTGCGCACCGAGGCTGGTGGCGTAAGTGGACAGGCTGTCGATGAGGACGCGCGTTGGCTTGAATGTCTCCACGATCTGTTCGATGGTGTGAAAATGGAAATCGATGTCGATTTCCTGCGGCGTGTCGTAGTGCATTTTCACGATGCCGCGATCGATTTCTTTCTGAAGATCCATGCCGATGCTCGCCGCATTGCGCAACAACTGGGGCACCTGCTCGTCCAGCGACAGCAGCAGGCTGCGCTCGCCGCGACGCGCGCCTTCGGCGATGAATTGCAAACCCATGACGGTCTTGCCGACGCCCGATATTCCGGCCATAACCGTCGTGCTGCCGAGGAAGTAGCCGCCGTTGACCAGCGCGTCAAGCCCGGGAACGCCGGTCGTCACCCGGGTTGAAGGATCGAACGCGGACGCCCGGTCGCGGCTGGGCGGGCGCGGCGCCTGGACGCGCCGATAGACCTCGATGCCGCGGTTTTCCACGATGCGGAAGGAGTGGTGCCCCATCTGGTATGATTGTCCGCGCGACTTCACGATCTCGATCGACCGGCTCGTCGCGCGCTGTATGTCGTCCTTCCTGAGTTTGATGACGGTATCGGCGATTGATTCCTCGTGCAGCGAGGGATAATTCGCCGCGTTCAGCACCGCCGCCTCGAGGGCCATTACCGCGGTCAGGTTCTCGCGCTGCAGGCCCTGGACCAGGATATGAAAGTTCTCGCGCGAATTCTGTCCGGGGTCCGGCGGCAACAGGGCCGCGGTGCCGTCGATGAAAATGCGACGCGCGCCGATCCGGTTTGCCTCCTCGATGAGCAGGCTGTCCGCCTGCTGCAACTCCTGCCGGAACACCTCGCGCGTGGTGTAGATGACCTTGAGCTTCTGACTACGCTCCAGCGCCGGCAGGTCCCAGCCGAAGCCGGCGGCGTCACGCACCAGCTTGTCAGGCGACATTTCGAACACCACGATGACGCCGGGTTCAGCCAATTCCACGATGCCGCGATAGACAAATTCCACGCCCATCGTCGTCTTTCCCGTGCCGATCTCACCTTCGAGCAGGATGATGTTGCCGCGGGGAATTCCGCCGGCAAGAATCGCGTCGAGCCCGCTGATGCCGGTCTTGACGCGGTTGGATTCAGAATTGGCCATCGTTGATTCTCCTGTGTTCACGCCATCCTGGATTGAAGAGGCAACACGGGGGTGGCAAGCTTGTCATCGCGCCCGGATGCCAGCAGCCGCATCACCTTGCGGCGGCCCTCATGTGTGGCGGCGATTTGCAGGATAGGCGCGACCTGCTCGCCCGGCGCACTGCCTAGCTGCAGGGCGTACAGGCGCGCCGCGTGTGCCGGGGACTCGGAATGCTTCAGCAAGCCGGAATCGATCAGCGCGCCGAGCGACTCCTCAACCCGCTCGCGGGCGTATCCGACTTGGGCGGCAACCTGTTCGACGCTCAGCAGCGCGCACGGATGCCGAAAGAAGAACATCAGCAGGTCGAGGTCGCAGGCGTAGCGGATGACTCGAATATGCGCGAGCATCGAACGAATTGCGTCTGTGTTCACGGGCTCCTCCTGGT
>JANMYN010000619.1:0-2265 GCA_031382195.1 Betaproteobacteria bacterium | reverse complement strand
GTATTGCGTCATTTCCCGATACCGGAAGCGGAACTGGAGTTTCGATATGTTCGTGCCTCAGGTCCGGGCGGGCAGAACGTCAACAAAGTTTCCACCGCGGTCGAGCTGCGCTTCGACATCGGTGCCAGCCGCTCGCTGCACCCGGAGGTGAAAGTCAGGCTGCGCCGGCTTGGCGGGCGGCGGGTCAGTGTGCAGGACGTGCTGGTGATCGATGCCGGACGTTTTCGCACGCAGGAAGCAAATCGGCGCGATGCGCTGGCTCGGCTGGCGGATTTGCTGCGCGCTGCGTCGGTAAAGCCGAAGAAGCGCATCGCGACGCGTCCAACGCGCGCGTCGAAGGAGCGCCGCATCGCCGGCAAACGCACCCGCTCAACCCTCAAACGCGGCCGTGGCCCGGTCTCCGAAACAGATTGAACCGCAAAGCGTTGGTGCGCGGCGCCTGATATAGTCTTTTCCCTCGCCCCTCATACCTCGTCCCTCGTCCCTGCTCCTAGAGCCTAGAGCCATTTCTTCCATTTGAATATTGCGACCATGCCGATGATGACGATCACCATCAGGATCAGCGAACCCTGGAAGCCGTAGTGCCATTCGAGCTCGGGAAAATTGCGGAAATTCATCCCAAAAATTCCGGTGATGAACATCAGCGGCATGAAAATCGCGGAAAACAAGGTCAGTACTTTCACGACACTGTTGGTCCGCGTCGTGATTGTCGAATAATAGGAATCGAGCATTCCGTTCAAGAGGTCCCGGAATGTGTCCACGCCGTCGGTGACCTGCATGATGTGATCGTGCAGGTCGCGGAAGTAGGCAGCGTTCGATTCGCGGATGAGAGCCGATTCGGAACGCTGCAGGCTGGTTACGACTTCGCGCAGCGGCCAGACCGATTTGCGCACGAAAATCATCTCGCGTTTGATGGCGTGCACGGCGCGTGCGGTATTCTCCCGCGGATCGGTGATAACGATCTCTTCCAGTTGCTCGATTTTCTCGCCTAGCTTCTCCAGCACCACGAAATAGTGGTCCACGATGATGTCGAGTATCGCGTAAGCGAGATAGTCGGCGCCGAGCCTGCGAATGCGTCCCAGCGATTTTCGGATGCGCTCGCGCAGCGGATCGAAAAAATCCCCCGCGCGCTCCTGAAGCGAAATCATGTAGTTGGGGCCGAGAATCAACGATAGCTGTTCGGTTTCGATCTCGCCCTTCTTCACATCGTAGTCGAGCATCTTCACCACGATGTAAATGTAATTGCCGTAGTCCTCGAACTTGGGCCGCTGATCGGTGTTGAGGATGTCTTCGAGCATCAGCGCATGAAAACCCATGACCCGGCCAAAATTCTCCAGCAGCCCGGGTTCGGTAACGCTGTCGACATTGATCCAGGTCACCGTCTGGGCGTCCTTGAACGGGATACAGTCGTCCACGCGCACGAGTTCCTTCTCCACGACTCGATGCTCGTCGTAATCGAGCATGGTGACGCGAGGAATCGGCGATTTCCCGTCACCGGTGTACACCAGCGAACCGGGAGGCAGGCCAGGCGTCTTGCGTCGAGGACGAAATATCTTCTTGCGGGGTGCGGGTTTGCGTGCCACGACTTCTCTCCGGTTAGCGCCGCTCGGGAAGGATGCGCTGGAGCAATGCAACCAACTGGGCACGCTCGCGCGCAGAAAGGTTCTGGACAACCCGATGCTCATGCTGGGCCACTTTGCGTTTCAACCCGCTCAGCAGGACGGCACCTTTATCCGCCAGGAACAGGCCATTGCTGCGCCGGTCGGCGGCCCGGCGCTGCCCCATACTTGTCGTCGATAGTAGACTATCGGCCATTACCCTGCCAGCCGGTCACAATCGTGAGTGTAACCGTCATCGTCGCCGACCTGAACCAGTGCGCTCCCGCCGAGGAAGGCCAAACCGTGCTCGACGCCTTGCTCGCGCACGGCGTAGGCTTCGCCTACAGTTGCCAGTCCGGCAACTGCGGCACTTGTCGATGCGAGCTCGTATCCGGCGACATCATGGAACTCGAGTATTCCGAGCATGCGCTGTCCGCCGAGGAGCGCAGCCGCGGCATCGTGCTCGCGTGTCGCTCCCAAGTCTGGAGCGATGTGGTCGTGCGCCGGCTTGACGCCGAGGACTTCGTCGTGCATCCCTCGCGCGTAATGCGCTGCAAGGTCGTTGACGTGACTGCGCTCACGCACGACATACTCAGGCTCAGGCTGGATATCATCGCCGGCGGGCCGTTCACGTTTTCCGCCGGGCAGTTCGCCGCTCTCGAATTCC
>JANMYN010000605.1:0-3092 GCA_031382195.1 Betaproteobacteria bacterium | reverse complement strand
GGATTCTCGTCTGCCAATGTCGCGATTTCCAGCACCTTGTCGCGAATCAGCAGATCCCCGGTTTTATAGCGCAATCCGGTTCGCACGTTGGCGATGGTCAGTTCCATCGCCGTCATTTCCGCGTACTCCTGCAGATAAAGCATGCGTTGCAACAGCACGCCGCCAAACATCGCGACGATCGCGATTGCCGCGACCAGCTCGAACAAGCTGAAGCCTCTTTGTGTCTGGTCTTTGGCGTTACCCGGCATGGACTCATCTCTTGATCGCCGCCTGACCGAGATCCCAGATCGGCAGGAAAACACCCAGCGCAAGGATCAGCACCAATACGCCGAGGCAAACTATGAGTATCGGCTCGATCTGCGCGCCCAGCGTCTTGAGTTCGTACTCGACTTCACGCTGATAGATATCGGCGATCTCCTGCATCATATCGTCCAGCGCGCCGGATTCTTCACCGACCATGACCATTTGCAGTACGACCGGGGTGAAGATGCCGGCATGCGAAGCGGTGCGCAGCACGCTTTCGCCGCGCTCCACGCCTTCGCGCATCTTGTCGATCTGTCTTGCCACGTAAGCGTTTTCCACCGTCTGCGCAACCAGCGTCAGCCCCTGGATGATGGGCACGCCGCTGCGGATCGCCAGCGCGAAACTGCGCGCAAACCGCGCCATGGTTGCCTTCAGCACGATCTTGCCGGCGACGGGAATGCGCATCTTTATCCGGTCCCAGTTGAGACGGCCGAACTCGGTGCTGATATACGATCGAAATCCAAAAATCGCTGCGAGCAGAAGCAATCCCTGCAGCCACCACGTCGCCACCATGAAGTCGGAGAATCCAATCAGTATGCGGGTAAGCAGCGGCAATTGTGCATGGAAACCCGCATAGACCTTGGCGAACGCGGGAATCACGAAGAGATTGATGACGACGATGGCGATCATCATCGCCACTACGACGAATATCGGGTAGCGCAACGCGGATTTGACCTGGGTGCGCATGAACTCCTGGAATTCGAGGTGGTTGTACAACCGCAAAAAGATTTCCTCGAGCATGCCGGTGGTTTCACCCACATACACCATCGCAATATAGAACGGCGAAAACACGCCGGTGCGTTGCATCGACGCGGACAGCGGGCGGCCGTTATCGAGGCTTTCCCGGATATCCTGAAGTACTTCCTTGAAGGTTGGATTGGTCGCCGATTCCTGCAGTCCGGCAAGCGCCCGCATGATCGGCACGCCGGCTTTGAGCAGCGCGTACATCTGCCGGCTGAACAACAGCATTTCGGCCTGCTCGACACGACGCTTCGTCAATCGCGCCAGCAGACTCCCGGCGCTACCTTCAACCGGCTTGCCTGCCGTTCCGATCTCGACCGGCGTAATTCCGGAACCGAAAAGCTGTGTGGCAACCGCGCCGCTATCGGCAGCCTCGAGCACTCCGCGTATCAGTTCACCGGCAGAGTTACGACCTGTGTATGCAAAGTAGGCCATTAGTCGTCCATTTGCGAGCCGATGCGCATTGCTTCGTCAACCGTGGTTTTACCCTGCACGACCAGCTCGACGGCATGATCCTTCAGCATGTGCCCTTCCATTTGCCTGCGGGCCGCCTGCATGAATATCGCGGGATCGGGTTGGTTCGCGGCCTCCACCACTGGCCTGGTCATCTCCAGCATCTCGTAGACACCGGTGCGTCCGAGATAGCCGGTACCGTTGCACTGTGTGCAACCGCGACCTTTTCGATATTGCGGGCCATCGGCTTCATCGCCGAGCGCGAGACGCATCCACTCGTGTTCCTGTGGGGGTAGTTGCGTAACCTCTCCACAATTTTCACAGATCAGTCGTAACAGACGTTGCGCCAGCACAACCTGCAGCGACATGGCCACCATGTATCGCGGTGCCCCCATGTCCAGCAATCGGATCGGCGTGCTGACAGCGTCATTGGTGTGCAAAGTGGAGAAAACCATGTGTCCCGTCATCGCGGCGCGCAATCCGGTTTCGACCGTGCCCTGGTCGCGCATTTCGCCAACCAGAATGACATCCGGATCCTGGCGCAAGGCAGTACGCAATACCCTGGCGAACGTCAGGTCGATTTTCTCGTGAATCTGAACCTGATTGATGCCCGGCAAGCGATATTCCACCGGATCTTCCACGGTGATGATCTTGCGTTCCGACGTGTTGAGCTCATCGAGTGCGGCATACAGCGTGGTGGTCTTGCCGCTGCCCGTCGGGCCGGTGACCAGCACCATGCCGCTCGGGCGGTGGATGATGTCGCGCAGGCGCTTGAGCATGTCAGCGGGCAGGCCGATGCGCTCAAGGCCGAGAATCCCACCACTCTGATTGAGCAGGCGCATCACGGCCGATTCGCCGTACTGCGTCGGCATGGTCGAAATCCGCACGTCGACTTGCGTGTTCCTGACTTTGACGTTGAAGCGGCCATCCTGGGGCAGGCGCTTTTCGGAGATATCCAGGCCCGACATCAGTTTCAGCCGCAAGGCGAGCGCGGAGGCGATTTTCGAATCCGATTCGGCCTGCACGTGCAGCATGCCGTCGATGCGGAAACGGATCAGCACCTTGTGTTCCTGCGGCTCAATATGAATATCCGAAGCCCGCACCTGCACCGCATCCTCGAACACCGATTGCAGCAACTTCACCACCGGTGCGTCTTCGGCGCCGGGCGTCAAACCGAGCGCCGCAAAGTCGGTCGTTTCGCCAAGCTCCTCGCCCAGTTCAAGCGCAAGCCCGCTGATTTCCTCGGTGCGCCGATAAATCCGGTCGATGGTCTGCAGCAGCAGTGACTCAGCGACCACTGCAAGCTGAATGTCGCGCTTCAGGACGCGATTGATCTCGTCATAGGCGAACAGATCGGTGGGATCGGCCATGCCAACCCGGTAGAACGCGCCCGTATCCTCGAGTACGATCGCGCGAAAGCGGCGCGCCAGGGTTTCCGGCAAGCGTGTCGCGATTTCGGGGCGAATATTGAAATGCCTGAGATTGATGTAGGGAACCTGCAACTGCCGCGCAAGCGCGCTCCCGATCTGTTCCTCGGTAACATAGCCGGCGTCGATGAAGATACGGCCAAGCTTGCGCCCGCTGCGCTTTTGCTC
>JANMYN010000503.1:0-3312 GCA_031382195.1 Betaproteobacteria bacterium | reverse complement strand
GCGATGCCCGTGCCGGATTTCTCGCGACTGCGTTTTCGCTGCCGCAAGTAAAGATCGACGAACGCGAACTGCGCCGCCGGGCCGAAGAACTGTTGCATGGCGTCGGGCTGTCACATGCGATCGGCCGGCGCGCGAACCTTCTCGAACATGCCGAGCAGCGCTTCGTCGAGATCGCCCGGGGACTTGCGCAGCGGCCGCGCTTCATGCTGCTCGACGAACCGGCGGGCGGCCTGACGCCCGCTGAAATCGAACACCTCGGCGCGGTGATCCGGGTCATGCGCGAGTCGGGTGTCGGCGTCTTGTTGGTCGAGCACCACACCGATTTCGTGTTCCGGATCTCTGACCGTGTGACCACGCTGGACGTTGGTGCCGTGATCAAGCACGGCACCCCGGACGAAGTGAAGCGCGATCCGGAAGTAATCCGCGTGTACCTGGGAGCCTGAGCGTTGAGAACCGACCGGCCGCTGCTGAAAGTGGACAATTTGCACGTAGCCTACGGCAAGGCCGAGGTTGTGCACGGACTATCCCTGGAGGTGCGCAACGGCGAATTCACCGTGATGCTCGGCCGCAACGGTGCCGGCAAAAGCACCGCGCTGCACGCGATTTCGGGGCTGATTCCAAAGAAATCCGGCCGCGTCGAATTCGATGGTCGCGACCTGAGCAGGGCGACGCCGCGCGACATCGTGCGCGCCGGCGTGGTGCAGGTGCTGGAAGGCCATCGCGTGTTCACGACGCTGACGGTCGAGGACAATCTGCTGATTGGCACCTACGCGCGCAGCCCCCACGGCGATCGCGCGAAGCTCGGGCGCATCTACGAGCTATTCCCGGAACTCGCGGAAAAGCGCAACGATCCCGCATCCCGTCTGTCGGGGGGGCAGCAGCAGATTCTGGCGGTCGCGCAAGGCGTGATCGGCGAACCGCGCCTGCTGATTCTCGACGAGCCATCCGCAGGCTTGGCGCCACTTGTCATCGACCGTATTCTTGCGGTTGCAGCCGAATTATGCAAAGGCGGCATGGCGATTTTGCTGGTCGAGCAACTGGTGGAAAAAGCACTGCGCCATGCCGGCTACTGTTACCTGGTCGAGACCGGACGCATCGCCGCCGCCGGCACGCCCAAGGAGATCCAGGCAAGCGACGTGCTGCACCAGACTTACCTCGGCGGGCGGGAAAGCGAACGGGTAGCGGGACATTGACGCATGATTGCAACCACGATCTCACCACGAAGGCACGAAGCGCACGAAGAAGAACAAGACATAGAGAATCATTGGAATTGGTTTTCTTCGTGCCCCTTCGTGCGCTTCGTGCCTTCGTGGTGAGCATCTGGTTTTGGTCGTGGCGCCGGAGTATTGGGAATAAAAACAGGAGGGGATGGAATGGCTGCATCGACACGCTGGAAAAACCGCCCGCAGGGCTCTAACTGGGGAGATTTCGGACCGGACGATCAATTGGGACGGCTGAACCTGCTCACTCCGGAGAAGGTCAGGCAAGGCGTTGCCGAGGTGAAGGAAGGCCTGGTCTTCTGCCTGAGCCTGCCACTGGATTATCCGGGCGGCAATGTGCTCAACCCGCGACGCCATCCGCCTATCCTGCGTCCGACCTTGCGCAACGGTCGTCCGAACATGGTCTACGTCGTGCAGCGCGACAATCCGAACGCCACTGACGTCATCAACGACGATGCCGTGATACTGCACCTGCAATACTCGACACAATGGGACAGTCTGGCGCACGTCGGCCAGTTGTTCGACGCGGACGGCGACGGCAAGCCCGAGCCGGTGTTCTACAACGGCTACCGCGCCGGCAAGGAGATCTCGGGGCCGACCGATCCGGACGATGCCGGCGCGATCGGCAACGTGCCGGCAAAAACGACGACGGCGGTGCACGCGCTCGGTGTCGAAAACATGGCGGTGAATTGCGTTCAGGGCCGCGCTGTGATGATAGACCTGCACGCCCACGTCGGCCGCGCCAGCACGGCGGTCGGCTACGACCAGCTCATGCGCATCATGCAAAAAGACAAAGTCATCGTCGAAAAGGGCGACATGGTTTGCCTGCACACCGGCTTTGCGCAGATGATCCTGGAGATGAACAAACAGCCCGATCAGCACAAGCTGGAGCATTCCTGCGCAGCCCTGGACGGGCGCGACCAGAAGCTGCTGCAATGGATCACGGATTCCGGCCTGGTTTCGCTGATCGCGGACAACTACGCTGTGGAAGCGCATCCGGCTACCAGCCATGACGGCCATTGCGCGACGCTGCCGTTGCACGAACACTGCCTGTTCAAGCTCGGTGTGAACCTCGGCGAAATCTGGCACCTGACGCCGCTGGCCAACTGGTTGCGCGAACACAAACGTTCGCGCTTTCTGCTTACCGCGCCGCCGCTGCGTCTGCCCGGCGCCGTCGGTTCTCCTGCTACACCGGTGGCCACCGTTTAACCCCGCGAAAGGAGTTCGCCATGCCTACCAGAGCATCCGCAATCAACTCCGTACAGAAGTCCTGTCGAATCCTGCGCTCGCTGACCGAGCCACGCGTAAATCGCCTGTCCGAAATCGCCGCGCAGGCCGGGCTCAATAAAGTCACCACGCTGCGTATCCTCGAAGTGCTGTCGCGCGAAGGGTTCGTGCGGCGCGACGACAAGACCAAGACCTACTCGCTCGGCAACGAAGTCTTCATTCTCTCCGCGGCGCTGCGCGATCGCGACGACCTGCGCGCGCGCGCGCGGCCCTCGCTGGTGCGCCTTGCCGCAATGTCCGAGGATTCGGTACTTTTGTCGGTTCGCAGCGGCGGCACCGAAGCGGTCTGCGTCGACCGTGAAATCGGGCCTTTCCCGATTCGCGCGAACTATCTCGACATCGGCAGCAGGCGCCCGCTGGGTATCGGCGCGGGCGCGATGGCGTTGCTCGCCTGGCAATCGGAAGCCGAAATCGAGGCCATCCTGCAGTTCGTCGAGCAACGATTGGCGCAGTATCCCAAGATCAGCATGACCTGGCTGAAAAACGAGATGGCGCGCTCGCGCGAGCGCGGCTACACGTTGATCCTGAACGTGCTCGTCGATCGCATGGGTGCAGTCGGCGTACCGATTTTCGGCGCTGACGGCAGGCCGGTCGCGGCTATCAGCATCGCCGCACTTTCCGACCGGCTGTCCTCGCGTACCGAGCAGTTGGTCGACATGCTCAAGCGCGAAGCGGAAATTGTAAGTGCAGGGGCGAGGGGCGAGGGGCGAGGGGCGAGTGAAAAGCGATAAAACCGCGGCAAGTCTGTTTTCATAGATCGGGATTTCTTCGTCCCCTCGTCCCTCATCCCTCATCCCTCACCCCC
>JANMYN010000580.1:0-2023 GCA_031382195.1 Betaproteobacteria bacterium | reverse complement strand
ATCGATCGGCCGGCTGTCATGGGGTCAATACGGCAACCGGGTCGGCGTGCCGCGCATACTCAAGGTGCTGCGACAACATGACGTGCGCGCGTCGTTCTATGTGCCCGCCGTGACGGCACTGCTGTATCCGGACGAACAGCGGCAAGTCGCCGGCGACGGTCACGAAATCGGCATCCACGGTTGGATACACGAATTGAACTCGGTGCTGCCGCACGCGGCCGAGCGTGATTTGATGATGCGCGCCGCGGACACATTGGAACAAGTCACTGGCGTGCGCGCCGTCGGCATGCGTACACCGTCGTGGGATTTCAGCCCGAACACGCTATCGATCGCCAAAGAAATGGGGTTGCGCTACGACTCCTCGCTGATGGCCGACGAGGATTGCTACGAGCTGCTGCTCGATGGCGAGCCAAGCGGCGTCATAGAACTGCCGGTCGAGTGGGTGCGCGATGATGCGGTGTATTTCTGGATGCACCGCGGCCAGTCGTTTCGGCCCTACACGCCTCCTGCAGCAGTGTTCGAGATTTTTCGCCGCGAGTTCGATGCGGCGTACGACGAAGGCGGATTGTTCCAGCTAACCATGCATCCACACGTCATCGGCTATCGCTCACGCATCTGGATATTGGAAGAGCTCATTCGTCATGCGCGCCAGCGCGGCAGCGTTTGGTTCGCAACGCATGCTGAAGTGGTCGATTGGGCTTGGGCGCACGCCGCCTAGCCATATACCCCCGGGGAAAGCAGGACTTCGGACTCAATGTTGATCGCGACGCCGTGGCAATTCGTTTTGGCCTTTCTCCCTTTGCGCGCCGGGCAACTCGACCGCGCGTTTTTCACCAGCGTAACGAGGCGCTCGGTTTCAACTGCGCGGGGGCTGATTGCAAGGCATGCTTTCATACATAAAATGCTTCCGCCCCTTCCCGGCGCGGCGTAGGATTCCCGCACAGCTGCGGCGAACTGGCGGAACCTCCGACGGAGAATCACCCATACAACCCGCGCCCTGCGCTCAAAACACAACAATCGTCCTGAGGAGGAATACGAATGACCATCGCTGTCTCCCCGGAGTTTGAAAAAGCAACCTATTTCAAGGTCGCCTATCGCCTCATCCCCTTCCTGTTCCTTTGCTACATCGTTGCCTTCCTGGATCGCGTCAACGTGGGGTTCGCGAAGCTGCAGATGGCGGGAGACCTGGGCTACAGCGATGCGGTCTACGGCTTCGGTGCCGGCATCTTCTTCATCGGCTACTTTATTTTCGAAGTGCCCAGTAACGTGATCCTGGAACGGGTCGGGGCGCGCATGTGGATTGCACGCATCATGATCACCTGGGGCCTCATTTCGTCGGCGTTCATGTTCGTGGGACAGATCCACTGGGGCGCCATTGCGACAGCGTTTGGTTGCACCGACGCACAGTTCAGTTTTTATTTCCTACGTTTCTGGCTGGGCGTGGCGGAAGCGGGTTTCTTCCCAGGCATCATCCTGTACCTGACCTACTGGTTTCCAGGCCCGCGCCGCGCCGCAATGGTGGCGCTGTTCATGACGGCGATCGGCGTATCGAACGTGGTCGGTTCGCCGGTATCCGGCGCAATCATGCAATACATGGATGGCGCCGCCGGGTTGCGCGGCTGGCAATGGCTGTTCCTGCTCGAAGGCATACCCTCCGTGATCATCGGCTTCCTGGTTTTGGTGATGCTGCCGAATGGACCGAAGACGACGAAGTGGCTCACGCCGCAGGAGAAGGATTTGATCGTGGCGCGAGTCGAGGAGGATGACGCCGGCAAGAAACATGTTGGCGGCAAACACAGTCTCGCGGATGCTTTCAAGGACGGCCGGGTATGGGCGCTGTGCGCCGTTTATTTTTGCGGCGCCGTGACCTTTTATGCGGTCGGCTTCTGGATGCCGACCATCATCCAGGAACTGGGCATCGACAAGACGGATTACTTAAAAGTTGGATTGCTCAGCATGATCCCGTGGACCGGCAGCATCATCTCGATGGTCTATTGGGGAAGGCACTCGGACCGGACGAAAG
>JANMYN010000560.1:0-7665 GCA_031382195.1 Betaproteobacteria bacterium | reverse complement strand
CGCCCGCCGGTTCAGCGACCGCAGTTGATTGACGGCCACATTCGACGCCTGGCGCCAGTACAGTCGGACAACGGCGCAAACCGTCGGCGCGCGCAGCGACGGGTAGTGCGCGGGCGCGGGTAGCGCAGGTCCCGGGGGACGCGCCCTATCCCCATCGCGGGTCAGGCGTTCGAGCATCCGCCTGAACAGGCTGATTGCCTTATGCAGCGAACCCAGGCGATTGCGCCGAGCCGAGTTCGTGACAGTCGCACCGAAGCTCCGATACAGCAGGCCGTCCGGGGACTGCGCGTAATCAGCTACGCTGACCATGGTCACCGGGCTCCCGACGGCAAGTTCCATGGCGCCGCCCCAAATGTCCGATGCCGAAACGCCCTGTCCGATCTCGATGCCCCATATGCCGTGTTTCGACACGGGATCCATCAGCCGGCGCGGCGCAACGGCGGTGAAACACAGCCATACATCCACCCCGCAGCTTTGCAAGGCGGCGACGCCGGCGGGGTCCGGGCACCACCCGTCACTGCGATTGTCGACCCCGACATTGAGCATCGGCGCCCCGAATTCGGCGGTCACGTCGGTGCGCAGGAACAGCCGTTCCCGCCGGCATCGAATCCATTCGTCGATCCGGTCAAAAAGCCTGTGCAGGCGCGAGGCAAACGATGCGCGGACTATTCCCCGCGCGACGGCCAGTGCCGCGAGCCTGACGCCCGGCACGGACAGCGCTTCTCTTAAGGATGCGAGGACCCAGCCTTCCTGGATCGTTCCGTCCAGCAGCACGCCCAGCGCGACCGGAGGCGCGTTGCGGTCCCCGGTCAATTCAGAATCCCTTCCGACAGCTCGCCCTGCCGCGCGCCGATCGCGCGACTGTATGTGCCACCCGTCAATTCGGCGATGTGCGGCCAGGACAGTTTCTCCGAGGCGAATCGGGAGGCCCCCGCCGACAGCGCGTCGGCAAGTGGGCGATTCACCAGAAGCTTTTCCATTGCATCCGCGAGCGACAGGCTGTCCCGCGGCGGGACGATCAATCCGGTCTGACCATCTATTACGACGTCGGGCACGTCACCGACATCGGTGGCTATGACCGAACGCGCGCAGGCAAATGCCATTGCGCTTACGCCACTCTGGGTTGCGTCGGTATAGGGCAGGACCACCGCCATGGCGCGCCGGAACAGGCCCGGTACCTCCGCGGCGCAAATGTAGCGGTCGATCAATTCGACCCAGGGGGTGGATGCAATCCGCTTCCGGTGGTTCTCCAGGTCACTGCCGGTTCCGGCCACGATCAGCCGGAAATCGTGCCCACGACCGTGCAGAATGTCGCCGGCATCGAGCAAATAGCGCAGTCCCTTGTAGGCCAGTACGCGTCCAAAGAACAGGAAGGTTCCCGGTTCGTATCCGGAAACATCGCTGTCGATGCTGTCGCGACCGAGCACGCCGTGAGGAATCACGTCGATGCGTCCCGCGACACGGCAGTCCAGATCCTCGAGCTCGGCCTGCATGCGCGGTCCGTGAACTATCATCCGGCTTGCTCTGCGGCGAAACCAGGTAACGATTTTCCATTGCCAGGCGTGCTTGTGAAACCCTCCGGAATGTTCCACGGGATCGTGTACGGTCAGGACCACCGGAATGCGACGGCGAAACGACAGGAACGTCCACCCCACCAACACGGGGTGCGCTTCCTGAATGTGCAATACTTCAGGGGAGAAATCCCGGAGCATCCTGTTTACATGGAGACTGGTTCCGAGCGTCCGCGGGTCTCTCATCCGGCGAGGTTCGAGCGATCGCACGGTAACTTTCCCGTGGAGCAGCGCGCGCAAATCGTCAGACAGTTCGTTTTGCGCATTGCTCGAACGCAGCACGAGCAGAACCTCATGCCGGGCCGAGAGTGCAAGCGCAAGCCGGCCCGCATACTCGGCGAAATGCAGCGCCAGAAGTGCGACTCTCAAGGTTTCCTCCCGGGCAATCGTTCAGTTCTCATCGATCAGGTGCCGTACTTTCGGCAGGGCTTCCCCGGCGAAGAACAGGAAATTGTTGACATACCTGCTCTCCCCGCCGACGTTGCCGGCAATGTTCGAAACATTCTGGTGTTCTTCCACCCTGAACCGATCTATCGGGTGCAACCGGTTGCGGCGGTAAAAAAACCCCCGGTAACCGAGCCCCCCCAGGAAACGGTTGACCGTGCTAACCGAGTGGCGCTTGTGGCGCTCTTCGATTTCGATGAGCAGCGAGGGATGATCGCGAAGAAGAATTCGCCTGGCCCCGCGCAAAACGGCATCCTCGTGACCTTCCACATCGATCTTGATGCAGCCCACGGACTCGATCGAATCGTAGTCATCGAGGCATCTCGTCGGTACGGTCAATACCTCCACCGCGCCCAATTGTTCGACAGGGTTTTCCCTTTCGATGCTGCTGCGTCCCGTATCGTGCGTTACGACTCTGAGTTGTGCATGACCGGTGCGATCCGATAGCGCCACGGTTTGCACGTTCAAACGGGGATTCGGGCGGGCCGCCAGCCTTTCTACAAGGTAGGCCGCGGAATCCGGCCGGGGTTCGAACGCATAGCATTTCCTGGAGCAATTGAGCAGATGGACCGTGTAACTTCCAATCGACGCGCCGATGTCGACCGAGACCTTACGTCTATCGCACAATTGGTGAATCAATTTCAGTTCCGGATCGAAGTAGCCAACCCTCCAGGCGAGGAACCGCCAGAAAAGTGGGGCGGGCAGCAGGTGTTTCAGACCCTCACGGACAAGCGCTTTGGTTGTCATATCGAATCAATCAATGAGTTAGAAGGAACATCTTCGCCTTGGCCATGGGGGCTTGCGCGAGTTGGTAGCGACCGTCCCGCGACCGCTTGCACGAGGTCGCTCAATTTCCCCTGCTGAACAAAATTCTTGCCGTACTTCCAACCGCCCAATGGATGCCGCTCTTTTCCGACCGGCTCAGCAGGTAGGTCCAGCAGGCAACCCCATATGCCAGAACAAAACCCGCGATCCCGAAGACGGTGTTCCAGAGCGAAGGCAGGAGTAGCTGCGCAACGACCGCGTCGCTGCTCCATGCGAGCGCGATTCCTGCCGCGGTGACGACGAAGATGTCGCTGCCGAACGGAAATGCCCCGAGGGAGCGGCGAACGAAAAATACCCGCGCGAGATTGGCAAATGACATAGAGAGGCAGGTCGCGACTGCGGCTCCGAGTTGACCGTAAGCGGGGATCGCGACCCAGGAGAGGAGCGCGGCCACGACCAGACCGGCCGAGAGGATCTTCAGTTCGAGGACGTGCTTGCCCGTCATCGACAGGGCCCAGCCGGAATGTCCGAAAATTATGAAGCCAAACTGCCCGACCGCGAGCCAACTCACCACGGCCTGGGACACTGCAAACGATGGGCCGAAAATCAGGGTGAGCTGCGCGCCCCAGAACAGAAATACGGCAAAGATGGGCAGCGTGACCAGCGTGACAAATCTGGCGCTCAAGGACATGACCCGCACCACGCCCTCGGGGTCTGCGCGTGCATGCCGCTCGGCGACTAATGCGCCGAGGCCCTGGGTAAAGGCCGGACCGAACACCCCCATCAGCATCAGCAGCATCTTCACCAGCGAATACTGTCCCAGCTCCTGCGCGGTGCTGAAATGACCCAGCATCAGGAGGTCCATGCTCTGCGTCAGTGTAGCGACAAGCAGCCCTGCGGCGAGCACGCCCGAGTAGCGCATCAGGCGGAAGGTGTCCTCCCATGGATGATGCCGGGCGGGCGGGCCACCGGGGAAGTCGACGCGCGCGCGCATCGCGAGAAACGCTGAAGCCAGTAAGGACCCCACCGTAGTTCCCACGACGACGGCCCAGAGCCGCCATCCGACCAGAAAGAGAACGAGAATCGCCGCAAGCCGGACAGTCGGCAACAGAACGGACTCCGTCATCACCGCCGGGGCCAGTTTGAGAATACCCCGATAGGCGCCGCCCAGCACCGCGATATCGGTCACGAATGGAAGCGCGAGCGCCAGGCACAGCAGGACCTCGGCGAAATGGGAATAGTGATAGACATTGGCCTCGATTACGCGGCCCAATCCGAGCGCGACGGCAACCACCGGAAGCAGGGCGACCAGGCCGGCCAGGAGGCGGACCCGCTGGAGTACCACCAGTCGCAAAGTACGATCGTGCGCGCCGTCGCTCTCGCCAAAGTGCCTTTGTAGTCCGATTTCAAGTCCCAATCGCGTCACGATCGCAGTCAGGTCCAGCAGATTGCGGGCGAGGTTGAAGATGCCGTAATCCGAGGCACCGATGATCCGGGCGACGATCAGGCCCGATAGAAACGACATGCCCTGCTGATACACAGTTCCCGCAGCGACGATCGAAGCGCGGCCGATCAGCTTTTGCGGGCGGGCCTGGTCGGTGTCGATTCTCATCGTAAGGCGTCAAGTCTTCTGCGGCGTGGGGTCATGCTGCAGCGAGCGGCGCAGGATAACGGCAAGAAAAACCGCGAACAGCGCCGCGATTCTTTCGTCGGCCGCGGTATATAGCGTCACGAATGTCACACCGAAGGTAACAAGCGCCGCGAGCGCGGCAACGACTTCGGTGCGCGCCGCCGAGCTTGTTCTGGTGCCCAGCATGACGATGATCGCCTGTCTGAACGCATCGCCGACAATCAACAGGGCGGCAAGAGAACCCAGGATCCCGGTTTCGTAAAGGATCTTCAGATAACCGCTTTCCGGGTCGGTCGGGATGTACGCCATCCCCTCTGATTCCCCGATTCCGTAGTAACTGGAGATGGTCGGACGGGTGGCGAGGAGATAGGGCTGAAAGCTCCCGGTACCGATACCCGTGATCGGATGATCTGCGAACATGTCCCAGGTATCGAACCAGATTGCCGTGCGGTTCGCCAGATCCTGGCCCACGAGCTCGAAGCGTTCGGAAACCGAAACCGGAAGAACATTCAGCCACGTTTCCGCGGGCGTCAGCGCCAGGGACACTGCGATCGCCAGCACGCCTCCCAGGATCGCCAGCTTGACGGCAGCATTCCAGCGGTTGAAGGCCAGCAGGGCGATTGCGGACACGGACAGGCAAGCCAGAATGGCGCTGCGCGCAATCGTTGTCATCAGGGCGCCGAGGCTGAAAGCGACCGCCGCCCAGACCAGATAGCGCATGCGCATTCCACGGAACCGGCCCCGGACGGACAGGAGCACCAGGAACGTGATCATGCATGCGAGATATGCGCCGGCCTTTTGCGGATCCTGGAAAAAGCCGCCTGCCCGGTATATCGCCACGCCGGCATCGGAATAAGTCATCTGGTTTACGTTGCTGCCCTGCATGCTGAGGCTCAGGTGCAGGAAGCGGTCGAGGTACAGACCGGCGGCCATGACAAGCAGGACGATCGACAGCAGCGCAACGAGGCGTTCGAACCCACCTTCGCGTTTCAGTTCGTCCAGCGCAAACAGAAAGAAAACATAAACCGTGAATTGCTTGAATGTGAATATCTGCAGGGACCAGAGCGGATACTGGGAAAATACGATGCAGGGAACGATGAGCAGACACGCGAGCAGGAACGATCTCGTCGGGAACAGCGACTCGAGTGCGGTCGCGGAACCGGAGATCTTCTTCCATAACAGGCCGATCGCGAGTGCGGCCATGACTGCGTCGAAGATTGTCAGTTGGAATCTTCCCGGAGGGAGTTCCGCGATCGCAATCGGAAAGCAGACAATCAGTGCCAGAAAGGCAAACCGGAGTGGTTCCCTGCGCGTAAGCGTGATCACGCTGCCGGCCACGAGAATGACAAAGACCGAAACGTAGTAAATCGCACGGTACCCGGCCGTGCTGCCGACGATGGCGGTTGCCATTCCCGCGAATATCGCCATGCCGGCCAGGGCGGTCGCGATCAGGGCCGCGACAGGCGCAGCCGATGATTCCGCGGCTGAACCGGGGACCGCGATGCCCAGAACCTTCATTGTCCGGGTTCTCCCCGGCGCCGCGATGCGGTGGGGCATTGCGCAGGGTGCATGCGCGCAAACCCGCGGATGGACGTCGCTGGCGGTGTCCGCGGCGCGCCCGGGAGCGGGCGGAGAAGATTGTCGGGCCGTGATTGGTAGTCGTGGTTCACAATTGAAGTCCTCGCGCTCGGGATCGCACGAGTTCCCCAATCTACGCAGGCGAGAATACAGGACGCGCCCCGGACAAGGGGCCGGCCCATAATCCATTCGGCCTACCGGTGCCGGCTTTCGGCGAGATGACGCATTGGCAGGCAATGCGCCGGCCGCCCAACGGGACCATCACCCGTCCCGTGTCAGCGGGCGGACTTGGGGGAAGCGGCGTTCGGGAATTGCGCGAGGAGGACGTGCCGGGAGGTAGGTGCGGCAGCGGTGCATGAACCCATGCGTCCGTCATCGGGCAGGGCGATGCGTTACTTGAACCATCCCTTCAAATTGCCAACCCCGATATTCCCGGCGCGGACAACCGGTTCAGCGAAGGGGCCCGGGGTCGCGGTGTCCTCTGCTGCGCCGGTCCACGCATTCATGGAGTGGACGCCGTCGCATCGGTCCCTGAACTGGTTGAAGAGCCGGGCAATGGCGGGAGAGTTGGGTTCGAGGAGAAAGAGGTCGGGCTCGCAGTTGCCCGGACCATAGTATTCCTCGGTGCGCGCCGCCACCGAACGCCAGCGCAGCGGGGCCGTGCCGGAGCGCAGCCATTCGCGGCTCGGCAGGAACAGGCCCACGCGGCCTGAGAAGCTGGCGGGCGCGTACCGGCGCACGGCCCCTATCGTTGCGCGCGCCACCCTCGCACGCGCGATCAGTGCCGGGTCGAGCGTGGCAGCGTGCTCGGCATCGTGCCGCGCCTTGCGCCCGCGAATTCTTGCGGCGATATACCGGTTGCGCTCCGCTGAGGGCAATGTAGTCAGCGCCCAGCCATGCTTGCCAATGCGTGCCGCTTGATGTCGGAGCTGCTGCGCAAATTGCCCCCAGAATCGCAAAGTGGTCGGAAAGGGACAGGCGAACAGGGCGAGAAAACTGATCGTCGCGCCACGTTGCTGGAGCTGGCGCGCAAGCTCGAATGCAATGCCGCCGCCGGCGCAGTAGCCGGCAATGATGTACGGACCCCCGGGCTGAAATGCCATGATTTGCGCGGCGAAGTAGCCGGCGAGCGCCTCGACGCTCGTGAGCGGTTCGCTTTTATCGTCGTAACCGGGCGGCTGCAATCCGAAGAAGGGCTGGTCCTCGCCCAGGTAGCGCGTGAGCGTGCGGTAAGCGAAAACGTCGCCGTTGTGGCCCGCCACCGCATAAACGGGCGTGCGGCTGCCGCGCGGCTGCAGCGGGACGATCGCGCGTTGCTGTCGGGCAAGGGCCCCGGCCGTGCGCAGGAATGCCAGTATTTCGTTTTTGCGCTGCTGAATCTGCTCGCGCAACTCAGGCGTAAGCAAGCCCTTTGGAGCATTGCAGCGCAAGCGCTCGCCGTCGGCCCAGAGATGAATTTCGCGGCGGCGCAGATCGGCAAGGAAAGCCTGCAGGATCACAATTCGATCTCTTCTCTATTGCTGGTGCTGTCGGTTGGCGCCGCGGAGCCGGTCAACCACGACAGGCCGTCGATGATCGCGGCAAGACCGGCCACCGTCGGTGCCTCGAACAGGTTGCGCAGGGTCAGGTCGACCTGGAACGCATCGCGGATTCGCGACACGATTTTGATCGCCATCA